>CAUQKD010000113.1:0-7740 GCA_963518365.1 uncultured Lachnoanaerobaculum sp.
CACCATGTACCATGATTACAGCACCTATAATTCTGGTGGTCATACCGAATGATGTCTCAAAAACAGGCTTAATCTTATTGTCCTTGTCTGTAAATGTTACATTGAAAGCCTTTGCAAAGCCGTCACCGAAATAGTGGCTTGTACCTGACTGCAATGCCTTACCGTCATGCATCAGTGCTTCTATTGTATAAGTAGCCTCGGCACCTGCAAACTTTTCCTTATCTGTCTTTATACCTCTTATAACAGGTATTGCAAGGTCCTTTTCAAAAAAGTCTGCATACACTTCAAGCATCTGTACAGTTCTGTCATGTGCTTCTTTTGCGGTAGCGTGAACAGTATGTCCTTCCTGCCATAAGAACTCTCTGGAACGCAGGAACGGTCTTGTAGTCTTTTCCCATCTTACTACAGAACACCACTGGTTCAAAAGCTGCGGAAGATCTCTGTAACTTTTTACAACTCTGGCGTAGTAATCACAAAACAAAGTCTCTGAAGTAGGTCTGACACAGAGTCTTTCATCAAGCTTCTCCATTCCGCCATATGTTACCCAAGCCACCTCAGGTGCAAATCCTTCTACATGGTCAGCCTCTTTTTGTAATAAACTCTCAGGGATGAACATAGGCAGATAGCAGTTTTCAATACCTGTCTCTTTAAATCTTCTGTCTATCTCATTTTTCATATTCTCCCATATAGCATATCCGGCAGGTCTTATTACAAGGCAACCCTTTACACTGGTATAGTCCACCAACTCCGCCTTAAGTACAATATCCGTATACCACTGGGCAAAATCGGTGTCCATGGAAGTAATCTCTTCTACAAGCTTCTTTTCCTTAGCCATTTTTATTTAATCCTCAATATCTTCCTTAATTTCTTTTTTCTTTCTGATTACAAGATCAGATTCGGCGTCATCAATCCTTCTCTTTAAATAAAAGTAAATAATGATGCCTACAATGAATAATATAACAATCAATGCAATCTCAATTATGTTTCTTATTAACATTGCCCCTCGATTTTTCTCTTCTCTTCTTATTTACCCATTTGAATGCATCTATCATCGGCAGAAGCACAATAGCAATCCACCATGTATATGCACCTGCAGCCAAGATTGTAACACCGTCATATCCGTTAAAGCTTCTTGAAACTTTCGCACTTTCATTCTGAACCGGTGTAGCTTCAACCTTTTTACCCACTGCCTTTGTATTATTCTCACTTTGTTTTTGTACAGCTTTTGTCTTATCAGCTGCAGCACTCTCAATCACATTTGATTCATCTGTTTTTTCCGATACGGTATCTTTTGAATCGTTAGTTTTTGTATCTGTCCTGACACTGTCTTTTTTTGAAACTGTATTTTCCGTTTTTCTTTCACTTACCTTACGGTTTGTACCGCCTTTAGACTTCTTTTCCGTCTTTTTATTGTCGGCTTCACTGACAGTATTCTTAGTATCAGGTACAGACTGTTCAGGTAAACTCTCACTCTTTGACGGCAGAGTTTTATCGCTCAAAGTTTTAGACTCACCGGTATTATTTACCGGTTCAGCATTTCTTTTTTTCTTTGAACTGCCATGATGCTTAGTTCTGTCAAACTTTGTGGAATTGTCTGTAGGCTTTGACGACTCCGGTGTTACTGAAGGCTGTGATTCCTGTGGTACCGTCGGCTCAGGCTGTGGCGGTAAAACCTGTTTCGGAATCAGTCTCGGAATACTCTCAAACTCTACATGAAAAGCTCCGTCATCAGATGTGTATCCTCTTTTTCTCATTCCGTCTTCAGTATATGTAGGCTCCTTTATAATCACCCACTCGCCATGTTTATCATCTGCCGTCCTGTCTATAGGTATTTCATTTCCGCCCGTTGTATTATTATGTGTGGAGTTGCTACCGGTATGTACATTCGCTCCGGCATAATAGTTACCTGTCCCAAGCTGCGAAGCATCGGCAACCGCACCGTTTATCGCTATAAACACCGTTGCAAGAGCCAACGCTCCCATCGCTTTATATTGTTTTTTCATTCTATCACCCTACTGCATTTTCTTTCATTGCCTCTTTCAATCCGCTGTAATACTTTCTGCCTACCGGAATCTCAGTGTGATCAATCAAGGTAAGACCGTCATAAGCGAATGTCTTTATATACTGCAATGCTACTAAAAATGATCTGTGCACTCTTATAAAACCTTTTGTAAACAACAAGTTATCAAGCTTTCCTATAGTGGAAATAAACTCAAAACTTTTGCTTGCATAGTACACGGTTATTATTTTTCCTCTAACTTCAAAATATTTTATATCGTTGATTGCAATATTTCTATACTCACCTATACCTGTAAAGAGCATATACTCTTTTGACTTTTCAGACGCCGTCTCAAAAACATCCTTTATAATCTTTACAGTCTTGGCACTGTCAGTCTCACCTTTTACAATATAATTAAAAGCTCTTACATCAAATGCTTTTAATATATGTTCCTTAGAGACTGTAGTAAACACTATTTCACCGATATATCCCTTAGAACGAAGTTTTGATGCTGCCTCCATACCGTCAGGTCCCGGCATATTTATATCCAAAAACATCACATCAATAAGTTCTAACTTATCTTCCAGTTCAAAAAGCATCTGCTTGGCGGTTTCAAAAACCTCAAACTCGGCATCATAGCCTTCATACTTTGATATATGTGTGGCGACTTCCAACAAATTGTTTCGTTCTATTGGATTATCATCACATATCACTACTCTCATAACCCAAAACCTTATATCTTATTTATTTTTTACCTTATCCAAGAAGTTGTTGATTCTGTTTGTAGGTGTCAACAGACCGCTTATAGTGGAATCATGGTTCAGATTGTCGATAATAAGCGCTACATACTTGCTCATCTCAATACTGTGATAATAAGGTCTGCTCAAAAGATCCGGTGACTGATATACCAAGTTGGTTGTGAATATACCGTCTATAATACCGTCCTCATAGTACTGGTCGAATCTTGCAAATCCGTTTGTAAACAGTCCGAATGTGGCACATACAAAAACTCTTCTTGCTTTTCTCTTCTTGAGTTCCTTTGCCACCTCCTGTACGCTCTCTCCTGAGGATATCATATCATCAATGATTACAAGGTCCTTGCCCTCTACATCCGCACCCAAAAACTCATGTGCGATAATCGGATTTCTGCCGTCCACAACCTTGGTGTAGTCTCTTCTCTTATAGAACATACCCACATCAAGCTTAAGCATATTTGCAAAGTAGATGGCTCTTCTCATACCGCCCTCATCAGGTGAAATGATCATCATATGATCGGAATCTACCTGAAGGTCCGGGAAATTTTTTAAAAGTCCCTTAGTATACTGATATATAGGCTGAACGGTCTCAAATCCCTTAAGCGGAATTGCATTTTGTACTCTCGGGTCGTGTGCATCAAATGTTATGATATTTTCCACGCCCATATTTGTCAGCTCCTGCAGTGCCAATGCACAATCAAGTGATTCTCTGCCTGTCTTTTTATGCTGACGACTCTCATATAAGAAAGGCATTATTACATTTATTCTTCTTGCCTTTCCGGCTATTGCCGCAATGATCCTCTTCAAATCCTGAAAGTGGTCGTCAGGTGACATATGATTTATTTTTCCCGAAAGTGAGTATGTCATAGAATAATTACATACATCTACAAGCAAATATAAATCATCACCTCTTACAGACTCCTCAATAGTTCCCTTTGCCTCACCCGAGCCGAACCTTGATATGCTTGACTTTATAATATAGTTGTCCTTTTCGTACTCTGAAAATAAAAGTGTACCCTTATGCTCACTTTCTCTCTCCTTACGCCATCCAACCAGGTAATTATTTACTTTTTTTGTGAACTCCTCCATACCCTTAAGCGTTATAAGCCCAAGCGGCCCAACAGGAACAGTGTCTATTTTTTTATCTTCGTATAGCATTTTCCCTCCATCATAACCTTGCTCTAATATCATTTCCGTACAGCCTGATATAGATGAAACTTTTCCTTATACGGGATGTAACTCTCTCACTATAGGTGTCTCTCATCTTGTCAAGACTTAAGTTCGTCGATATTATAGTAGATTTTTCGGTGTTAATCCTACGGTTTATTATATGGAAAAATTCACTGGTTGTAAAGTGATTGAAAAGTTCCGAACCCAAATCGTCAATTATAAGCATATCACATTCATAAACTTCCTTTACAAGCAGCAAATATTTCTGTTCTTCACTTTTTTCGATATTGACCTTTACCAAGGTCTCAAACAGCTCTTTCGCACTCAGATAAATAACTGAATAGTATCTGTCAAGCAGCACTTTTGCTATACAGTTACTGAGATAAGTCTTTCCGACTCCCGTACTGCCGCTGAATACAATACTTCTTCTGTCACTTTCTCCCTGTTTGTTTGTAGACACTTCATTTCTTTTTCTGTCCATGTTAAAATACTTATCTGTAAACGCTTCACAAAATCTTTTCACTCCGTCCATGTACTTGGCGTTTGTAATATTTTGTGAAGGTAAAAGATATTTATCATCGTAGTACTTAAATGAAAAGTTATCGAAATTTTCTTTACTCACTATATGTTCCAAGTTTGACTGCGCATATAAAAGCTTTCTTATCTTTGCCTGCAGGCAGTGACATTTCTTACCTTCTATATAGCCCGTATCCTTACAGTCGTTGCAGTCGTACTCCATCTCCATATAGTCTGTGGGAAAGCCTGCTTCTTTTAAAAGTCTCTCTTTTCTTTTTTTAATATCGTCAATATCTTTTTTAAGATTGAGACTTGAAAAATCTCCCGACCTTAAGCTTTCTTTATATCTTGATACCGCAAGGCTACCGGTTGAAGAATTGAGTTCTCTCATCTTGGGTATCTTTTCATATACCTCCTCTATTCTTCTGACCTGTGCAGCCCTGTTGTTTGCTCTTATGTTTTCATATTCTCTCATTATTGCATTATATGAGGAATTATCTATAGCCATATGTCTCCTTTACGCCTGCACTACAGCTTGTTCAGCTCATTCATAAACTTATCCTGCATATCGGAGTCTATATTGTCATTTCTTTGTTCAAAGTTATTGAACTTGGATGCGGAAGCTCCTCCTGCCGGTCTGTTTGCAGTCTTTGCCTTCTCGCCATGCTTCTCATCAAGTGCCTTTATATCGTCAAGTGTACGAACATTCTCCTTATACCATCTGGTAAGTATGCCGTCCGCATAGGTAAAACTCTGTGAAGAAGTATTGAGTACCGTTCTGCTGATGGCTTCCACCACTATTTCAGGGCTGAAGCAGTACTCATCAAACCACTTCTTTACAAATCTTGACTCTACAGGTGCCAAAACTCTGTCATAAATTCCGAATGCCTTAAGCACCGCTCTGTTCTCATTGTAGAATTTTACATTGTCCTCTTTGGCTTCCTCCACTGTAGTAACACCTTTTTCATGTAAAGAAAGTGCTATCTTTTCAATATAGCTGATATTCTTCTTTCCCTTTTGTACCGAAATCTCTGCTATATACTCCAAAAGATCCTTTGACATTCCTATAACATCATAAAGATAAGCAAGTTTCTCGGTATCTGTAGGCGTAAAAATCTTTTCCGTATATGTCTGTACACAAAAAACCAGTTCTTGGAAGTCCTCATCCGATCTTAACTTTGTCAAATCCACGAGGCTTCTGTCAGGAAGCTTAGGAGGATCAGGCTTACAAGGTTCAATTACAGGTTCTTCTTTTTCTTCAACCTTTTCCTCTAAATTTGCCTCCTCTAAAGCATCTGTAGGCTCATCCCTTGTTATATCTGGCTCGTTTTTTGCTTCTTGCGTATTTTCATCCGCATCCTTATTTATCTGTCTTCTTTTATAGATTTCATTTGCGGCATTTAAGATACGCCTTGCCTCTTCAAGTTCTTCTTTAGAAGGAAGGTTCTTTGTAAGAAGAATCTCTTCAAAGTCGTCTTCCTTGCCGAGCTTTGCGATATTTTCTTCCCTCTCAATCAGTATACCGATTTTACACCAGTACGCTATCGCTCTCTCAACATCTTTTATGGTAAGTTCAAGGGCGTCCGCTATGATCTCGGGATTTATCAATCTGTCAGCATTTCTCAGCATAAAAAGATACACTTTTATATAATCGCCGTTTGCCTTTAGCATATATTTATCTATAAATTCTGACGGCAAACTTACAATACTTGTTATGTCCGCCTTTAAAAAATCGTACTTCATAGCTCTCCCTTTGTTTTAAATCTATAACTTTATAAATTATTTTCCAAGTAAAAACTCGCCCACTCTTAAGATATCTCCGGCGCCCATGGTGATAAGTAAATCACCCTTTTTAAGCTCCTCCAAAAGATAATTTTCTATCTCATCGAAAGTCTCAAAACTTGTAGAATTTCCGCCAAGTTCATTTATCCTCTTTGAGAGAAGATTTGAACTCATTCCAAGATTGTCCGTCTCTCTGGCAGGATAAATCTTTGCGATTATTACCTCATCCACATTCTTAAGCACATTTGCAAAGTCGTCAAAGAATGCCTTTGTTCTGGTATATGTATGCGGCTGGAATACCACAACAAGTCTGTCATGAGGATATCTCTTTGCAATATTCAATGTGGCAGAAATTTCACTTGGGTGATGTGCATAGTCGTCAACTATTGTGATTCCGTCAAGCTTTCCCTTGACCTCAAATCTTCTGTCCACACCCTTAAACTCCAAAAGTCCTTTTCTTATATCTTCGATACTTACTCCAAGTTCAAAGGCAACACAAATAGCCGCCAGGGCATTGTATATATTGTGGTTTCCTCCTACACAAAGCTTTACATCCTCATATGTCTCTTCTTTATGTACAAGGTCAAATGTAGGATATCCCAAAGCGTCGTATCTTATATTTGCGGCATAGCAGTCACTGTTTTCGGTTCCGTATCTTACCACATTTCCTTCATAACCTTGTGTGATTTCTCTGTTGTTTTTAATCTTGTCATTTATTATTATACAACCCTCAGGACTTGTATTTTTTACGAAATTCTTAAAAGAGTTCCTGATATCGTCCAAATCCTTAAAGAAGTCAAGGTGATCCTCTTCGATATTTAATATAACACCTACTGTAGGATATAACTCAAGGAAACTGTTTGTATATTCACAGGCTTCCGTAACAAATGTGTCACCGCTACCTATATAAATATTTCCCTTTATCTTCTTTACGATACCTCCTACAGAAATGGTAGGGTCAAGCTTTGTATCAAGTAATATATATGACAACATAGAGGTTGTGGTGGTCTTTCCATGTGTACCGCTTATTGCTATGCTCTCTTTAAACTTTGACATTACATAGCCGAGAAGCTCTGCTCTGGTCATCATCTTTATATTCTTTTCTTTAGCCGCAATAAACTCAGGGTTGTCCTTATGTATGGCAGCCGTATATACAAACAAGTCTATATCATCGCCGATATTCTCTCTTTTTTGACCTACAAATATTTTTACGCCTCTTTCTTCAAGATCCTTTGTCCTGTTATTTGCCTTTGTATCGGATCCGCTCACTTCAAAGCCCTTTTCCAAGAGTACTCTTGCAAGTCCGCTCATACTTATACCGCCGATACCGCAAAAATATATGTGCTTTATTTCGTCAAATCTAATTTCTTTCAAAACCGTGCCTCCCGGGTTTATCTTATTTTCTTGTTTTCTTCTTTTTCACACTGTAACCGAAGGTACCGATTACCTTTGACAGCCCTATGTACTCTCCATGATTATATACTACCATGTCGGCTTTTGTCAGGTCAAATTTGTTTT
>CAUQKD010000114.1:0-7727 GCA_963518365.1 uncultured Lachnoanaerobaculum sp.
ACAGGACATTTTCGTTTGGGGTATATTAGGACTTTATCATATACGGCTTATAAATATTCTATAGAATGATAAGAATATATTTGACAAATCAAAAAAATGTGGTAAAGTAAAGTAGATAACCTGTATGGAGATAGTATGGACTTATTTGATTATATGAAAGAAGTTAACGAAAAGGAGAATGCCCCGTTGGCTTCAAGGTTAAGACCTGATTCTTTGAATATGATAGTAGGGCAGGAGCATATTTTAGGCAAGGATAAATTCTTATATAGAGCGATAAAGGCTGATAAACTGAGTTCAATTATATTCTTCGGTCCCCCGGGATGTGGAAAGACAACGATAGCAAAGGTCATTGCAAATACCACCAAGTCAATTTTTAAGCAAATCAATGCCACCACAGCCGGAAAAAAGGATATGGAAGAGGCAATCTCAGAAGCCGAAGTATCATTTTCAATGTATAAGAAAAAAACGATTTTGTTTATTGATGAAATTCACAGATTTAATAAATCTCAACAAGACTACTTGTTACCCTTTGTAGAAGATGGTACAATAATACTTATTGGTGCGACAACGGAAAATCCGTTCTTTGAAGTTAATAAGGCTTTGATTTCAAGGTCAAGAGTATTGGAATTAAAGCCGCTTTCATATAGTGATATAGAATCAATTTTAAATAATGCGATAAAAGATAAAGAAAGAGGGATGGGAAAATATGAGTTAGATATTTCCAAAGATGCTATAGAATTTATTTCCAAAAATGCAGACGGAGATGCAAGAAGTGCATTGAATGCGTTAGAATTGGCGATTCTTACAACAGATATTTCAACAGACGGTAAAATTCATATAGACATAAATATTATAAGCGAATGTATTCAGAAAAAAGTTTTAAAATATGATAAGGACGGGAACGGTCACTATGACACAATTTCCGCATTTATAAAGAGTATGAGGGGCTCGGATCCGGATGCGACTATGTACTATTTGGCAAAAATGCTCTATGCAGGTGAAGATATAAAGTTTATTGCCAGACGAATAGTTATATGTGCCGCTGAGGATGTGGGGTTGGCGGATGCAAATGCACTATGTGTTGCGACCAACGCTTTTTTGGCGGTGGAAAGAGTGGGAATGCCTGAAGCAAGGATTATTTTGGCTGAGGCGGCAAATTATGTTGCCTGTGCACCGAAATCAAATGCATCCTACGCAGCCATAAATGCTGCACTGAAGTTTGTACAGGAAAATATTGATTATGATGTACCGAAACATATCAGGAATGCAAACTATGAGGGTGAAAAAGATATAGGAACAGGTGTGGGATATAAGTATGCACATGACTATAAAAATCATTATGTAAAACAGCAATATTTACCGGATGAAATAAAAGATTCGGTCTTTTTAAATCTGACAGATATGGGTTTTGAAAAGAACATCAAAGAATATTTAGAAAAAATAAAAAAAGAAAGTTGACAATTATGAAGGAGAAGTTACAAACTTTATCATTAGTACAGTTGAAAGAAATTGCAAGAGAACAGGGATTTAAAGGCGTCAGCAATTTAAACAAAGCAAACTTAATAGATTTATTAGTGGAGTTTTCTGAAAATCAGAATAAGCCGATAGCAAAAAGCGAAGGAGGTTCGTCTGAAGTGGCGACTAGAGAGAATTCTTATCAAAGAGATAATTATCAGAGCCAGAACGGTTATTCAAACCAGAACAACTATTCATCTCAAAATAATTATTCAAATCAAAGCGGCTATGCAAACCAGTCCGGATATTCAAATCAGAATAGGAACACATACCATAGCACACAGAGGAATAATGTTATGAATCAAGGCAGAACAACAGGATATAACAATTCATATCAGCAAAGATATAACAATCAGCCGGGCAATAATCAGGGAAATACACCTAATTATTACAACAATCAAAACCAGTACGGCAATCAGTATAATAACCAGTATCAGAATCAGTATGGAAGCAATCAGTACCGGGATCAATATCAAAATCAGCAGGGCTACAGAAATGATTACTACGATCAGTACAGCAGATATCAAAGGGACAGAGATTACACTACAGATATGAGAGACCTTGAGTCGGGTGAGATAGCTGAGGGAATACTTGAAATTATGCCTGACGGTTTCGGATTTATCAGATGTGAGAATTTCTTGCCGGGGGACAATGATGTATATGTTTCACCTGCACAAATAAAGAAGTTCGGGTTAAGAACAGGGGATGTCGTATCCGGAATGAAGAAGATAAAGACGGCTACAGAGAAATTTGCGGCACTTCTTTATATAAATACGGTGAACTCAACACCTGTAGATGAATTGGGAGAGAGACCGAATTTTGAAGATTTGACACCTGTATTCCCGGATGTCAGAATACATATTGCAACTAATGAAACCAAATCCAAGGCTATGAGAATAGTAGATTTGCTTGCACCTATAGGCAAGGGACAAAGGGGTATGATAGTTGCACAGCCTAAGGCCGGAAAGACAACACTTTTAAAAGAGATTGCAAAGTCCATTATAGCCAATGAGAAGGAGATGCATCTTATTATCTTACTTATTGATGAGAGACCTGAAGAGGTTACAGATATTAAAGAGGCTATTGTAGGTGACAATGTTGAGGTTATATACTCTACATTTGATGAGGTACCTGAAAGACATAAGAGAGTATCAGAGATGGTTATAGAAAGAGCAAAGAGACTTGTAGAGCAGGGCAAGGACGTAATGATACTTCTTGATTCAATTACAAGACTTGCAAGAGCTTACAACCTTACAGTCGCACCGAGCGGCAGAACACTTTCAGGAGGACTTGATCCTGCTGCACTTCATATGCCTAAGCGTTTCTTCGGAGCTGCAAGAAACATAAGAGAGGGCGGCAGCCTGACAATACTTGCTACGGCACTTGTAGATACAGGCAGCAGGATGGATGATGTAGTATTTGAGGAGTTCAAGGGAACAGGAAATATGGAAATAGTACTTAACAGAAAGCTTTCAGAAAAGAGAATATTCCCGGCAATTGATGTATTAAAGAGCTCTACAAGAAGAGACGATTTACTTCTCAGCGAGAGAGAGGCTTTGGCTGTAAACGCAATGAGAAAAGCTACTGAAAATATGAAACCGGAAGACAGTGCGGAGCAGATTATACAGAAGTTCGATTCTACAGAAAATAATGAAGAGCTTGTTGAAGATGTTATTTCACATATTGAAGAATAAGATATAGATTTTATGTAACAGTTTGGCATTGCCGGACTGTTACATTTTTGTAAAAGAGAGGTTTTATGAAGGACTATAATGCAGGCAGTATTACAGTACTTGAGGGACTTGAAGCGGTCAGAGTAAGACCGGGAATGTATATTGGCGGTGTAGGTGTAAAGGGACTCAATCACCTCATATATGAAATAATGGATAATTCCATTGACGAACATTTGGCAGGATATTGCAAAAATATATGGGTGACTTTGAATGCGGACGGCTCCTGCACTGTAAAGGATGACGGTAGAGGAATACCTGTGGAGATGCATCAAAAGGGTATTTCGGCGGAGAGAGTGGTACTGTCCACACTACATGCAGGCGGAAAGTTTGACAATGAATCTTATAAGACAAGCGGAGGATTACATGGAGTAGGTTCATCCGTAGTCAATGCACTGTCAAATTTTTTGGATATAAAGGTATATCGTGACGGTTATATACATCATGACAGATATGAAAAAGGTATACCTGTAATCGAGTTAAAAAAAGGCCTTTTGCCGACTATAGGAAAGACAAGGGAGACAGGTACCGAGATAACATTTTTACCTGACGATACCATATTTGAAGTAATAAGGTTTAGGGCAGATTGGTTAAAGTCAAGGATGCATGAGAGTGCATATTTAAATCCGGGTCTTATACTGCATTTTATAAATAACAGAGAAAATGAGCATGAGGAAAAGACATACCATGAGCCTGAGGGCATTGTGGCATATGTAAAGGAATTAAACAAGGGTAAAGAGGTGATGCATGCACCTATATCATATAAGGGTGTATGTGACAATATCGAAGTTGAGGTGGCTATACAGTTTGTAGATGCCTTTGAGGAGAATATACTTGGATTTTGTAACAATATATTTACTCAGGAGGGCGGAACACATATAGCCGGATTTAAAACCAAGTTTACGGGACTTGTAAATACATATGCCAGAGAACTTGGAATTTTGAAGGATAAGGACAGCAATTTTACAGGGGCGGATACAAGAAACGGTATGACCGCAATAGTAAGTATCAAGCATCCGAACCCTATGTTTGAAGGACAGACAAAGACCAAGCTGGCTTCTGCTGACGCCACAAGAGCCGTGCTTACCGTGACAGGAGATGAGCTTACAAGATATTTTGACAGAAATGTGGATGTTATAAAGGCTATTATTTCATGTGCCGAGAAGTCCGCCAAGATAAGAAAGGCCGAGGAAAGAGCCAAAACAAATATGCTCACAAAGTCAAAATTTTCATTTGAGTCAAACGGTAAGCTTGCAAACTGTGAGTTAAAAGATCCAAGTAAATGTGAGATATTTATCGTAGAGGGTGATTCCGCCGGAGGTTCGGCAAAGACTGCCAGAAACAGAAACTTTCAGGCCATCTTACCTATAAGAGGTAAGATTTTGAATGTAGAGAAGGCATCCATTGACAAGGTACTTGCAAATGCCGAGATCAAGACTATGATAAATACTTTCGGCTGCGGTTTTTCTGAAGGATACGGCAATGACTTTGATATATCAAAGCTTCGCTATGACAAGATAATACTTATGACGGATGCGGATGTGGACGGAAGTCATATTGATACACTGCTTTTGACATTCCTGTACAGGTTTATGCCTGAGCTTATATATGACGGGCATGTATACATTGCCATGCCGCCGCTTTTTAAGGTGGTACCGAAAAAAGGAGAGGGAGTTTATCTCTACGATGAAAAGGCACTTGAGGATTACAGGAAAAAGCACAAGGATAACTTTACACTGCAAAGGTATAAAGGTCTTGGCGAGATGGATGCCGAGCAGCTTTGGGAGACTACTCTTGACCCTGAAAGAAGAGTGTTAAAGAAGGTAGAGATTGAAGATGCAAGGCTTGCAAGTGAAGTGACGGAACTTTTGATGGGCTCGGATGTGGCTCCAAGAAGAAATTTTATACATGAACACGCAAGAGAAGCCGTGATTGACGCATAGGAGGGTATATGGCTGAGAAAATATTGCGAACGGAATATTCGGAGGAGATGCAAAAGTCCTATTTGGATTATTCTATGAGTGTTATCACTGCAAGGGCGATACCTGATGCAAGAGACGGGTTAAAACCTGTACAAAGAAGAGTTCTCTACGATATGAGTGAACTTAGGATATTCAGTGACAGGCCTCATCGTAAGTCCGCCAGAATAGTCGGAGATACAATGGGTAAATATCACCCACATGGAGACAGCTCAATATATGAGACTTTGGTAGTACTCAGTCAGAATTTCAAAAAGGGCATGGCTTTGATTGACGGACACGGAAACTTCGGCTCTATTGAAGGTGACGGTGCGGCTGCCATGAGATATACGGAGGCAAAGCTTGCAAAGTTTACAGAAGAAGTATATTTAAAAGACCTTGATAAGACTGTGGAATTTGTTTCAAACTATGATGAGACTGAAAAAGAGCCGCAAGTACTGCCCGTCAGGGTACCGAATCTTTTGATAAACGGTGCGGAAGGTATTGCCGTCGGAATGTCAACATCCATACCCACACACAATTTGGCAGAGGTTTGTGATACCTGTATTGCCTATATAAAAAACAGGGATATCGACCCCCAAAAGTTACTTGATATCTTACACGGACCGGATTTTCCTACAGGCGGTATCATTGCAAATAAAAAGGATTTGCTTGAAATATACAATACGGGAAACGGTAAGTTAAAGCTTAGAGGTAAGATAGAAGTAGAGCTTGGAAGAAGAAAAAGTGACAAGGATAAGCTTATAGTCTCTGAGATTCCGTATACCATGATAGGCAGCGGAATAAATAAGTTTTTGGTGGATGTAGCCAATCTGGTTGAGAATAAGAAGCTTGGTGATGTGGTGGATATCAGTAATCAATCCGATAAGAACGGTACCAGAATAGTTTTGGAACTGAAAAAAGATGCGGATGTTGAAAAGATAAAAAATATTCTTTACAAAAAGACCAAGCTGGAGGATACTTTCGGTGTAAATATGCTGGCAATAGTTGACGGCAGACCGGAGATTTTATCACTTAGAGATATCCTTAAAAATTATATTGAGTTTCAGTATGAAATTACCACAAAGAAGTACAACATTCTTCTCAATAAGGAGCTTGAGAAAAAGGAAATTCAAGAGGGTCTTATAAAGGCTGTAGATGTAATTGACTTGATAATTGCCATACTTCGAGGTTCCAAGAATTTGGCTCAGGCAAAAAAATGTCTGATAAACGGTGATACTACAGGTATTACATTTAAGGTAAAGTCACTTGAAAAAGATGCAAAGAAGCTCTCATTTACTGAAAAACAGGCACAGGCAATACTTGATATGAGACTTTATAAGCTTATCGGTCTCGAGATAGAAGCTCTTATAAAGGATAATGAGACTACTCTTAAGAATATAGCGGAATATGAGAATATTTTGAAAAATCACAAAAATATGGATAAACTCTTTATAAAGGATCTTGAAAAAATCAAAAAAGAGTTTGCAATAAAGAGAAGAACTCATATTGAAGACGCCAAGGAAGCCGTATATGTTGAAGAGGAAGTTGCCAGTGAAGAAGTAATCTTTGTTATGGATAAGTTCGGATACTGTAAGCTTTTGGACAGGGGTACATTTGATAAGAATGCCGAGAATATAGAGACTGAGAATAAGTACGTGTTCCCGATTATGAATACGGACAGAATATGTATTTTTTCCAATAAGGGTATTTTATATAAAATAAAGGCGATGGATTTACCTATGTCAAAGCTTAGAGATAAGGGAGTACCTGTTGACAATCTGACAAAGTTTGACAGCAGCAGTGAAGAGATACTTTTGGCTTTAAGTGAAGACAGTATGCAGGGTTCTTATATTTTGATGCTTACCAAAAACGGCTATATAAAGAAGGTATCATCAAGCGAATTTAAGACAAACAATAAACAGGTGGCATCCACAAAGCTTAATGACGATGATGTTTTGGTGGGTGTAAGGCTGCTTGATACAAGAATTAAGACAGATATATGTGTATCAAGCAGTGCAGGCTATATACTTAAGTTTAATGTCTCCGAGGTAAATGAATTTAAAAAGAGTACAAGAGGAGAGAAAGCGATAACTCTGGGCTACAACGAGTTTGTAGAAAATCTGTACATATTATCTGAAACAGGTATCGGAAATGTGAACGGAAAGGAAGTAAACCTATCGAAAGTAAGGCTTAGTCATAGGGGATATAAGGGACAAAAAATCAAGTAAATAAAACATTTTAAAGCAACTGTCTTTGTAAGACATACAAATGTGCGTGTATTGCGAAAAAGTGCTTGAAATATTATTCGTGTTGTAATATGATTGCATGCAGTTAAAAAAGTTGTTCAAAAGTTTTGGATGGCTGTTACAAAATACAGATAGATATGGAGAAATGTTATGGATAGAAAATTAAAAGTCGGTGTTCTCGGTGCTACAGGTATGGTAGGACAGAGATTTTTATCATTACTTGAAAATCACCCTTGGTATGAGGTGGTAGTTGTTGCAGCCAGCCCGAACAGTGC
>CAUQKD010000115.1:0-7680 GCA_963518365.1 uncultured Lachnoanaerobaculum sp.
TTTCCGTCCACCTGCTGCAATACCAAAATCCATACTGCAAACTGAAGTGCTGTAATGGGTGACACAAGTAACAACAATACTATACTTGGAATTGCACCTATAAACGGGCCGAAGAAAGGTATAACATTGGTTACTCCAACCACCACGCTTATAAGCAGAGCATAAGGCATATGTATTATCACCATAAATAAATAGTTTATTATTCCTATTATAATGGAGTCTATTATCTTACCCACAATAAACTTTTCAAACATATTCTTGATATATCTGGCTTCCGTGACTATCTCATTGCCTATCTTTACACCTGCAAGTGAATACACAATCTTTTTGGCCTGTGATGAAAGTGTGGTCTTCATATTGAGAAGATACATCATTACCATCATACCGATAATGATATTTACCACCACACCAAGTGCATTCATTACACCGCTTGATAAGTTCTTAATATATGTATTTACATTCGGCAGTACGGTAGTGGTTGCAATATCGCTTATCCTCTCACTTATATCCTGATAGTTGCCTATTACAAGCTTTTCAAGGTCAGGGTTTTTATTGAGTATGTCCTTTAACCAATTTTCCAAATTGCTCATTCCGTCAGGTGCATAGCCGATAACATTTGTGATACTGTTTACAAGCTCCGGTATTATCATCATTATAAGTGCAAATATTACAAATATAAGTATAATAAGACAAGCCAAAGTAGCTATAAACTTTGCCCATTTTCCCGATTTCTTCCAATTCGGGAAAAATGATGAGATTATCTCCGCCACCCAGTCGCTTACCCTGTCATATACAGGTGCCATCAAAAATGCCATAACCACGCCGTAAAGCACTGATGAAACTGTTGATACTACAGTCTTTAGTGCCGAAGCGATAATTCCGAGCTTACTGAAAATCAAAGATATGACAAGTGCTATAACAATTACCGCAACTGCTGTAATACCCCATTTAAAGTATATTTCGTTCTTATCCTTCATCTATACCTCTAAAGATACCTTATCATCTTTTATATCAATATTTGTCTCAAAGAATGCTCTAAGCGCTTCTATCGCATACTCCACATCCTTGGCTCCCGCCGTTTCATATGCCGAGTGCATAGCAAGTTGCGGCAAACCTATATCTACGGCATTCATACTTACAGCCGTATTTGAAAGATTGCCGAGAGTTGAACCTCCTATGATGTCGCTCCTGTTTGCAAAAGTCTGATACGGAATATTGTTCTTATCAAGTATCGTTTTTAGTATTGCTCTGCTGAACGCATCAGTTGTGTATTTCTGATTTGCACTCTCTTTGATTGCAATTCCTTTGTTCAGAACCGGTCTGTTCTTCACATCAAAAAGCTCAGGGTGATTCGGATGAATAGCATGTGCATTGTCACAGCTGATAAGCATACTCTTTGCTATCGCTCTGTAGTAGTCCTCATCGGATTTTCCAAGTGCTTTATTTATCCTGTTAAGTGTGCTCACAAGGAATGTGGACATTGCACCCTGCTTTGTCACTGAACCCACCTCTTCGTTGTCAAATACCGCAAAGACATTGATATGGTCATTGTTCATAGCTTCAATAAAACCAAGCAGTGATGTGTATACACACTCAAGGTCGTCAAGTCTTCCGCTTGATATAAGTTCATTGTCATAGCCTATAACTGTAGCCTTTTGCCTGTTTACAAGGTACAAATCCTTTGCAAGTATGGCCTCAGGCTTAACACCCAGCTCCTTTGCAAGCATCTTGTCAAAATCGGCTTCACTTAGATTGCCTGCACTGAATACCGGCAACATATCCACTTGATTGTTGAAAGCAAATCCCTTGTTGATTTCTCTATTAAAATGTATAGGTACATTGGGAATAATTAACAGGTCTTTATCTATATGAAGTAATCTCGTCTCTATACCGTCTTTAGTATCCACCATCACTCTTCCTGCCAGTGTGAGAGGCTTATCAAGCCATGTGGCATCAACCATTCCGCCATAGGCTTCAACATTTAACTTAAGGTAGCCGTTTGACTCTATTATCGGTCTATCCTTTAACTTAAATGTAGGTGAATCCGAATGTGCCGCACTTATTTGAAAGTGATAATCTCCGTTTGCTATATCAAAGGCGATAAGACTTGACGAATTCCTCTTTGTATAGTACTTTCCCGCTCTTATATTCCACTTTTCATTTTCAGGTAAATATATATACCCACTGTCTTTTAAAACTTTTTCACATTCATTTATTGCATGAAACATTGTCACTGATGAATCCAAAAAATTCATCAAAGCCTTTAAAATCTCCATACAGCCTCTTTCTATAGTATAATCAATATATAATTGCAACAATTATACCATATAAAGCCTTCAGTGTATCAGGAAAATTTATTACAGTTCTTATATTTATATCTTTAACATACTTTAATTTTATTCCACTATCTTTTCATAACCTCTTGAAGTAAGCCCAAATATAATAGAATATGCGGCTGCAAATATTGCAATTACCGCTGCAAGGCAAATCACATACAGTAAAACATCCCCTACACCGAACAGACCCAAAAGCCTGAATATAATCTTTGATGCTACAATACAATGAATCGTTGCTATAATAAGCGGTGCATAAAACATCCATCCTATTTGAGATGCACAGGTTTTCTTGATAAGTTTATCACTAAGTCCAAGCTTTTTCATGATTTGATACTTTTCTCTGTCTTCATAACCTTCACTGATTTGCTTATAATATGTAATCAATATGGTTCCTGTAAGGAAGATAATACCTACCAAGACTCCAATGAACAAGAATCCGCCATTTACCTCATAACGCTGAGTAATTATCTCAGAGCGACTGCTTACACCGTACATACTGCTGCCATCACCTTTAAGTTCACTCTTTATGGCATCTCTAAGCTTTAACAATGTATCCTTATACTCTTTATCATCTACTCCATCCACATCCCAGTATACACTGCAAGTTATATCAGACCCGTCCAAAGCTTTTCTTACAAACTCCAAAGTATCCATATCCTTAACAATAATACTGTATACATCCATTGCTGAAAAATCAGGTGAAATAATACCGTCTATCTTCTTAACCTTAAAATCTCTGTCACCGATTTTTAATATACCACCGATTTTATTCTTCTTATTCTCACAAAGCAGAATCTCATCATCGCCAAGTTCAATATTCTGATGAGTTCTTGCATTATAGCCGTTTAAATCACCTGCAATTACAAATACCGGATCGGCTATGCCGTCCCCTTTATATTTAGCTATCTCATCACCCACTTTAGTAACAGCCGTATTTGTTTCAAATATAGTATACTCATCCTTAATCATTGACCCTTCAGGCACACTTGACTCTACCAGACTTTGAAGCTTTTTTGCCATATCTTCATTGCCGATATGCTCACTGCCTGCCTCAATACTATATTCTCTGGGCATTATACTGCCGCCAAGCTTCACATAGTTTGAGTATATTGCAACTGTAGTAGACAAACTTAAGATAACTCCGGTGCTTAGGATAGAGATACTTGCAAGTGATATTGCATTGCCCTTCATCCTATACAAAAGTCCGCTGATACTTAAAAATTTTTTCGGAGTATAGAAATTTTTATTTTTCCTTTGTAATTTTAAAACAAATACTGAAAAGGTAATGTATAATAAGTATGTAGCAATAATAGTAGTAACAACAGCTACAAAGAAATATAACATGGAAGACAGCAAGCCTTTTACAAACAATGCTATACCGTAACCGACTGTAAGCAATGCAAAACCTGAAAGCATTACCACTATCTTTACCTTCGGTTCTCCCTCTCCTCTATGTCCTTTTTCAAGCAACTCCATAGGTGTGGATACAAGTACTCCGAAACCTGTTCTGATAATACTTATAAAATACAGTGCCACAACCAGAATTGTAGTATTAAACAATGCCGTAAAACTGAACGGAAAGTCCATCAATCTTCCCGACACATCTCTCATTAAAAAGTTTAAAAACAAAAAGCAAAGCTGTCCGAAGATATATCCTCCTATTGTACCCATTATCCATATTGCAGTGAAGAGTATAAGGAATTCAGTACTTATAATCTTAACAATATGTTTTTTCTCAAGACCCAATACAGCATATAATGCAAACTCTTTATTTCTCTTCTTTAACTGAAAATTTACAGCATACTGTACAAAAACAAAGCAAAAAATTGCCAATATAAACATTCCTATCAGTATTATATCAGGCAATGATTTATGTCTGGTTCTGACATAGTTATTACTTATCAAACTTGCCATTATATTAAAAAGTATCAGCATGATTCCTGATGATAAAACAAATGGAATTTCAAGTACTCTGTTTGCTTTCAGATTTTGTATTGCAAATTTTTTTATCATTGAAAAACTCATAATTTTTTACCTCTGCCAAGCATAAACTCAGCCTGACTGATTATTTCCATAAAATCGCCCTGCGCCTCATTCTCTCCTCTGTAGATCTCATGAAAAACTATTCCGTCCTTGATAAATAATACTCTCTTTGCATAGGATGCCGCACGAAGTGAATGAGTCACCATCAAAACGGTTTGTCCGTGTTCGTTGACCTGACGGAACAGATTCAAAATCATCTCTGAAGACGTCGAATCAAGTGCTCCTGTAGGCTCATCCGCCAACAAAATCGCAGGCTTTGTAATAATAGCCCTTGCAATGGCTATCCTCTGCTTTTGACCTCCCGATACTTCATAAGGATATTTATCAAGCAGCTCTCCTATACCGAGCCTGTCTTTGATTTCATCAAGCCTCTCATCCATCAAAGATACTTTTTCCTCTGAAAGTACAAGCGGTAGATAAATATTGTCCTTATTGCAAAACTGATCCAAAAGGTTGAAATCCTGAAATACAAATCCAAGCTCTTTTCTGCGAAATCTTGCAATCTCGTTACTTTTTAAAGTGGCAATATCTTTGCCGTTTAAACTCAGCACACCTGATGTGGCCTTATCAAGTGTAGCTATTATATTCAAAAGAGTTGTCTTACCGGCTCCCGACTCACCCATTATAGAGATGAACTCACCCTTTTCTACCGAGAAGTTCACTCCCTTAAGCGCCTCCGTTGTTATATCCTTTGTTTTATATATTTTTTTAATATTCTTACATTCCAATATTGCCATGTCTACCTCCTTTATATCGACTATTTTACATTCAATTTTTCTTGCCTGCATTTATCTAATATGACAATATCCGGTTTAATCTTACAATCTTGTAAGTTTAGACCGGATTTTAAATAATTTTATCTGTTTTTAAATACAAATGAGAACTCACTTCCAATATTTACCTCTGATTCCACCTCAATTGTAATACCTAGAAGCAGCGCAATCTTTCCGACCATGTAAAGTCCAAGACCGCTTGACTTTTCATTTAACCTGCCGTTAAAGCCCGAGTAGCCCCTGTCAAAGATTTTCTTTATATCGCTTGAGGGAATTCCTATTCCGGTATCCTTTACGGTAAGCTTATTTGTTTTATTATCATAGAGTATCGTGATTTCACCCGACTTTGTATACTTCAGTGCATTTGAAATCACCTGTTCCAAAAGTATGGAAAGCCATTTCGTATCACTCACTACTTTAGCTTCCGTTTTTTTATAGTTTAACTTTATCTTCTTTTCAATAAAGATAATTGAGTATTTTTTTATTACACCGATTATTATACTGTCCAAGTCCGCTTCACAGATGTCCATATCCGAAGTCCTTGTTTTCAGCTTCAAATAATTCATAGCCATATTTGTATAATCTTCTATATAAAAGATTTGTTCCTTAAGTCTGTAATCGGCATCAGGCTTTCCAAGTATCAGATTGCACACCGTGATAGGCGTCTTTATCTGATGTATCCAAAGCAGAAAATATTCTTCCAAGTCATTTCTTTCTTCAATCATCTTATTTCTGAGAGCTTTATTTTCTATTTGAACATTTTCCATTTCCTGTAAGATATTCTCTTCTTTCACATAATTCATCCACTCTTTGATAAGAAAAATAAGCATACAAAATAATATAATTTCAAGACTCAAGATGAAATATTGCATATCAAGATTTGCAAATAAAAATACCCCTCCGAATACAAGGCATGTGCATAGAAGGGTGATAAAAATACGGTATTCACTTTTTAAAAAAGACCACAATCTGTTCATATCTACCTCATAAGGTAATATCCGATACCTTTTTTCGTCTGTATAAGATCCTTATAACCTACGGCATCAAGCTTTTTCCTGAGCCTCGCAATATTCACCGCAAGGGTGTTGTCATCAATAAAATCATCTCCCTGCCAGCAGTGATTCATTATATCCTCTCTCCTTGCAATTTGACCCTTTATAGAAAACAATGCTTCAAGTATAAGCAGCTCAGTCTTTGTAAGGTCTATCTCAAAGCCTTCTCCGCTAAGCTTTGCCCTTGAAGTATCAAGACTTATTCCTTCAAATGTCATTTTATCACTTTGCATCGTGTATTCATAAGTCCTTCTTAGGATCGCCTGTATCTTTACTCTTGTCAGATTGATATCAATGGGCTTAGTAATATAGTCATCCGCTCCGAATTGCATTGCGGATACCATATCCGGAGAATTATTGTGAGAAGAGATAAAAATTATAGGTACATTTGAGTTTTGTCTGATTTTCTGTGTCCAATAAAAACCGTTATAATACGGCAGAGTAATATCCATAAGTACAAGATCTGACTTAAACTCTTCTATCTCACCTGCCACATTATTAAAGTCTTTTACAGACATTGTTTCATATCCCCATGCTCTCAGTTCATCTCCCAAAAGCTCCACTATATTTTCATCATCTTCCACAATAAATATCTTCATTTAATTAAACCTGTTCTCCTGCTAAAAGATTCTCTATAAAATCATATATCTCTTCTTTTCCCTGCTTGGTCTGTGATGAGAAAGGTATAAGTACACCCTCCTTAGGCAGTCCAAGCCCTTCTCTTACGATCTTCACACATTTAGCCACCTGACTTCTTTTTAACTTATCAAGCTTTGTAGCTATGATCACAGGCTGATAACCGTTATGCAAAATCCAGTCATACATCTGCTTGTCATTCTTGCCCGGCTCATGCCTTATATCTATCAGTAAAAAAATACATTTTATCTGCTTTGAGGTGTGAAGATACTTTTCAATCATCTTACCCCATTTTCCCTTGGTTTCAATATTTGCATTGGCATAACCGTATCCCGGTAAATCCACAAAGTATATTTCATCATTTACTTTATAGTAGTTTATTGTCTGTGTCTTTCCCGGTTGACTTGATGTCCTTGCAAGCGACTTTCTATTCATAAGCGCATTTATCAGTGATGATTTTCCTACATTTGACTTGCCTGCAAAGACCAGTTCAGGCTCACTGTTTTCCGGAAACTTACTTGTTATACCGCATACAGTCTCAAGCTCCGCTTTTTTTATTATCATAAACACCTCACTTAACCAGTGCTACATCCAAAACTTCTCTTATATCGCTTACATATACTATCTTAAGTCCGTCTGTAATCTCATTTGAAAGTTCCGCAATATCGGCTTCATTCTCCTTAGGCACACATACGGTCTTTACACCTGCAAGCTTTGCAGCCAAAAGCTTTTCTTTCAGACCTCCTATAGGAAGTACTCTGCCTCGAAGTGTTATCTCACCTGTCATTGCCACATCCGCTCTTACCTTTTTACCTGTGATTGCGGATATTATGGCGGTAG
>CAUQKD010000116.1:0-7562 GCA_963518365.1 uncultured Lachnoanaerobaculum sp.
GCATTGTTCTTGTGATATACACCCTTTGATGCCGCCTTTGTAATCTCAACGATAGCGTTCTTAAGGTTGTCTTTTGCAAGCTGCTTATCATTTGCTGCAACAGCACTCTCAACTTTCTTAATGGCAGTCTTCACTTTTGATCTGATTGCCTTGTTTCTCTCTGTTCTTACTAAAGTAACCTGAATTCTTTTCTTTGCGGATTTGATATTAGCCACATTTACCTCCAATAAATAAATAACTTTTTGTTTTATGAAAGTTAAACTTTCGAAAGTTTATATTGAAGCCTGGACACGGACAGTTCAATCTAAACGCAACCATAATTTTAGGATATTCTAAGTGGAAAGTCAAGGTTTAAGCGAAAGATTTATAATATAAATTTTTTAAAAAAATTAGCACTCACCCATTGACATTGCTAATAATATTTGCTATATTATTACTATAACAAATAGGACATAGATAACAGCAAAGGTTATCGATAAGGTTCTATTTGAATACTAATAATGTTGATAATAAAGGAGATATAGATATGTTACTACCTAGAAGAAATTATAATTTGTTTGATGAGTTTTTTGATAATGATTTTTGGGGCAAAGGCTTTAGTAAGTTTGAAGCTCCAAGCATGAAGACTGATGTAAAGGATGTAGACGGTAATTATGAGCTCAGCATAGAGCTTCCGGGATTTAATAAGGAAGATATTACAGCAAGCCTTAAGGACGGATACCTTACAGTCAGTGCAAAGCATGAAGAAAACGATGACAAGAAGGATGAAAATGATAAATACATCCGCAGAGAGAGGAGATTCGGTTCATGCGAGAGAAGCTTCTTTGTCGGAGATGCCGTTACAGAAGAAGATATCAAGGCTTCATACAACAACGGTATATTGAAGCTTACATTGCCTAAAGAAAAAGAGAGCTTACCACAGCCTCCAAAGACAATAGCAATTGAATAATAAATCAAATGATTTTGACTGCCACGAAAGTGGCAGTTTTTTTATTTTAAAGTGCTAAATTCCATCTTGTATATTATTATACTTAGTGCTATCATAAGTTTTTTAAAGAGATATGTTTGCATATTCAGAATGGAGGTTTTTATGGCATTGATTTTACCAAAGGGATATGACCCGGTGTTAAGTGTGAGAGAGACGCAGGAAGCGATAAAGTATATCAGAGATACTTTCCAGAAAGAATTCGGAAAAGAGATGAATTTGGAGAGAGTTTCAGCGCCGTTATTTGTATCAAAGTCAAGCGGTCTCAATGATAACTTAAACGGTGTTGAGCGCCCTGTATCATTTGATATTTTAGGTATACCGAATGAAGAGTACGAAGTGGTTCAGTCACTTGCAAAGTGGAAGAGAATGGCACTTGGCGAGTACAATTTTGCTCCGGGTGAAGGACTTTACACAAATATGAATGCCATAAGAAGAGATGAGGAGCTTGACAATCTTCATTCATGCTATGTGGACCAGTGGGACTGGGAGAAGGTAATAAGAAAAGAAGACAGAAATATAAAGACTTTGGAAGATACCGTAAAGACTATCTTTAAAGTAATCAAGCATATGGAGCATGAGGTGTGGTATAAGTATCCGCAAGCTGTAAAGCACCTGCCTGATGATATTTTCTTTATTACTTCTGAAGAGCTTAGACAAATGTATCCTGATAAGATTCCTAAGGAAAGAGAGAATCTTATAACAAAGGAACACGGCTGTGTATTTGTTGAGAAAATAGGCGGAGCACTTGGAGACGGCAAACCGCATGACGGAAGAGCACCTGATTATGACGATTGGGAACTGAACGGAGATATTCTTTTTTGGTTTGAAAACCTTGACAGTGCACTTGAAATCTCAAGTATGGGTATAAGAGTGGATGAGGCTGCTATGGAGTCACAGCTTAAAGCGGCAAATGCCGAGGATAGAAAGAATCTTCCTTTCCACAAGTCATTACTTGCAGGTGAGTTGCCGTATACAATAGGTGGCGGTATCGGACAGAGCAGACTTTGTATGCTCTTACTTAACAAAGCTCATGTAGGTGAAGTACAGTCAAGCGTATGGCCGGCAGATATGATAGAGGCTTGCAAAAAGAATAAAATGATATTACTATAGTATATAGACGTCTTAATAAGGACTTACAAAGTTTTTCATCGGATTGTTTTATAAGGGGAAGTTTATGGCTAAAAAAGCAGTTAAAAAGAAAAAAACCAAAGGAATATTTGAGAACAGACTTTCGATAGTATTTATTACTATGGTAGTAGTGTCTATGGCGATAGTCCTTGGAGTAAAGGTAAGAAGTATAAAAAAAGAGCTGGCAAGCAGAGAAGCTTATAATCAAAAAATAGTCAAAGAACTGGAAAGCGAAAGCGAAAGAGCCAAGGAACTTGATGAAAAAAAGAAGTATGTTCAGACGGACAGCTATATAATAGAGATGGCAAGGGAGAAGTTGGGCTTGGTTTTTCCGAATGAAATTGCCATAAAGCCTGAGAATTGATATGTTGAATATAGATATATTGAGTCGTTTTATAGAAAACAACAAACTAATTGAAAAAGAAGATAGAGTTGTACTTGGTGTAAGCGGCGGGGCAGATTCGGTTTGCCTGCTGCATACACTCAGTGAGTTGCAAAAAGCCTTAGAAATAAGGCTTTTTGTTGTACATATAAATCACGGCATCAGAGGAAAAGAGGCAAGCCGTGATGAAAACTATGTAAAAGAACTTTGCAAGAAACTTGGTGTGGAATTTTTTTCGGTTCATTACAATATTCCTAAGATGGCGGATATGTTAAAAATCAGTGAGGAAGAAGCCGGAAGAAAGGCAAGATATGAAGCCTTTGAAAATATCGCAACCGATATAAGCAAAACAGAAGGAACAGATATTTCAAAAGTCAAGATTGCGGTCGCACACAATAAAAATGACAATGCGGAGACAATGTTGCACAATCTTTCAAGAGGAAGCGGAATATCGGGGCTTAAGGGCATATCGGTAAAGAACGGCAGGATAATAAGACCGCTGCTTATCTTTACAAGAGCCGAGATAGAAGAATATCTGCATGAAAATAAAATAGAGTACATGACAGACAGTACAAATCTTGAAAATGAATACACAAGAAATGTATTGAGAAATGAAGTCTTTCCGATACTTACAAAGTATGTAAACAGCAATGTAATCAATAACTTTTATAAAACTTCAACAGTTGCGGCTGAGGCCGATGAATATTTTGAGGATTCAGCCAAAAAATTTTGTGAAAATAATTTAAAAGTTGAAGGGAATAAAGGGTATACACTCGATCGAAATGAGATGATAAAGCATCCGCATATTTTAGGCACATATATAATAAGGTATGCACTGAAAGAGCTGCTGAAAGAAAAAAAGTTTGGAATCAAGGATATCGGAATGGTGCATATAGAGGATGTATGGCAATTGGCTCACGGAGAGAACGGAAAAAAGCTGGATTTAAAATACGATATAAAAGTATATAATGATTATAAGTATTTGAGATTTGT
Source organism: uncultured Lachnoanaerobaculum sp. (assembly GCA_963518365.1). Classification (GTDB taxonomy): domain Bacteria; phylum Bacillota; class Clostridia; order Lachnospirales; family Lachnospiraceae; genus Lachnoanaerobaculum. The sequence goes on from CAUQKD010000116.1 coordinate 3,492, forward strand.
ACAGGGTGAAGATGAAAAGGAGAGTAAGAGCGGTTTTCCTGAAATAAGATACGGCGTTTTTAGCGACTTCAGTATGAAAGATATCCCCGGTGACGGTAATATAAAATGGCTGGATTTTGACAAAGTCCTTAGAGATATAGTAAAATATACAGGGGAATCCTTGTGTATTAACAGTGCTGTAAGCAAAGACAACAATTTGAAGTTTATAGAGAAAAATATCGCTGTCAGGGGGTATATGAGCGGTGATTTTATTCAGATAAAAAGCGGTAAAAAGGCTGTAAAAAAGCTTTTTACAGATGAAAAGATACCTACAAGTATAAGGAAGGAACATATAGTGCTTGCGATCGGATCATGTGTAGTTTGGATATTCAAAGATAGTAAATCACCTGACGATATGATAGGGCTTGACAGGATAAGTGAGCTTTACAAAGTGGATTTGTACACAAACAAGGTTTTGAAAATAGAAGTATTAGGAGATAAATATGAAAGAGAAAGTTGATGTGCTGATATCCGAGAAAGAAATAGAGAACAGGATCTTGGAGATTGCAGACAGAATCAATAAGGACTATGAGGGCGAAGAGCTTACACTTATATGTGTTTTAAAGGGCGGAGTCATGTTTATGTGTGACCTTGCAAAGAGACTGAATTTGAATGTAAGACTTGATTTTATGAGTGTATCAAGCTACGGCTCGGAGACAAAGAGCTCCGGAGTGGTAAAGATAATAAAGGATTTGGATAACAGTATAGACGGCAAGAATGTTTTGGTGGTTGAGGATATTATCGACTCCGGAAACACACTGTCATACCTTATGGATATATTAAAAAAGAGAGGCCCGAAGTCTATCAAGCTTTGTACACTTCTTGATAAGCCTTCAAGAAGAGAGAAAAAGGATGTATTCGTAGATTATGTATGCTTTGAAATAGAAGATAAGTTCGTTGTGGGATATGGGCTTGACTATGATCAAAGATATAGGAATTTACCGTATATCGGAGTTATGGAACTCTCAGACTAGATAGGAGAAAGATGAAAAGAGCAGATAATCCGGTAAGAGTATTTTTCTTACTGTTAGTTTTAGGACTTATAGTTTGGCTTATTTTTAACATGGGAAATCAACTAAGTAGCATAAAGCTGGATTCAAAGCAATTTGAAAAAGTGGTTGAAGAGAACAATATTTCACTGATAGAGATAAGACAGAATTCACAGACACCTACAGGTGAGGCGATAATACACTTTAACACTCAACAGGAATTCGGGAAGTCGGAGGTACATTATTTTGTATCGGATGTAAACGAATTCACAAAGGAACTTAAAGGAAAGAACATAACCTATATATTGGATGATGTTCCTAGAGACAGTGTATTTACAAACACCATATTGCCGATAGGATTGACCGCCGTAATGATCATATTTTTTATGATGTATATGAACGGCAGAATGGCGGCAGGCGGAAACGCCGGCAATAACAAGATGATGAACTTCGGAAAAAGCAGAGCAAAGATTGTAAAATCCACCAATGTGAATTTTACAAAGGTGGCGGGGCTTGAAGAAGAAAAGGAAGAGCTGGATGAGGTGGTGGACTTTTTAAAAGATCCGGGCAAGTATACAAAACTCGGTGCAAGAATACCTAAAGGTATAATTCTTGTAGGACCTCCCGGAACAGGAAAGACACTTCTTGCAAAGGCTGTTGCAGGAGAGGCGGGAGTACCGTTTTTCACAATATCAGGTTCGGACTTTGTAGAGATGTTTGTAGGTGTGGGTGCAAGCAGAGTAAGAGACCTCTTTGAAGACGCCAAAAAGAATGCACCGTGTATAATCTTTATAGATGAGATTGATGCGGTCGGCAGAAGAAGAGGTTCAGGACTTGGCGGAAGCCACGACGAGAGAGAGCAGACACTCAATCAGTTGCTTGTAGAGATGGACGGATTTGCAGGCAATCAGGGTATTATAGTGATGGCGGCGACCAACAGAGTGGATATACTTGATCCGGCACTTCTAAGACCGGGAAGATTTGACAGAAAAGTTGCTGTAGGCAGACCTGATGTGGCGGCAAGAGAGGCAATCTTAAAGATACATGTGGCGTCAAAACCTTTGGGTGATGATGTGGATTTACATTCGGTTGCAAGACAGACTTCAGGATTTACAGGTGCCGACCTTGAGAATCTTATGAATGAGGCGGCAATACTCTCTGCAAGAGAGGGAAAGAGATTCATATCGGCTGATGATATAAACAAGGCATTTATAAAAGTAGGAATAGGTACGGAGAAAAAGTCAAGGATAGTAAGTGAGAAGGAAAAGTCAATCACCGCATATCATGAGGCAGGACATGCAATACTCTTTAGGGAGCTTGACGGAGTGGGACCTGTACATACCATATCCATTATACCTACAGGTGTAAGTGCGGCAGGTTATACCATGCCGCTGCCGGGTGAAGATCAGATGTTTAATACCAAGTCAAAGATGCTTAATGATATCATGGTCAGCCTTGGCGGAAGAATAGCGGAAGAAATCATCTTCGGAGATATTACAACAGGCGCAAGTTCTGATATCAAGCAGGCAACAAGTGTAGCAAGAGCGATGGTAATGGAATTCGGTATGAACGAGAGAGCCGGACTTGTAAACTATGGAAATGAAGGAGATGAGATTTTTATAGGAAGGGACTTCGGACAGACAAAGTCATACAGTGAAGAGACTGCAAATATGATTGACGAGGAAGTCAGAAAGATTATAAACGATTGTCATACAAAGGCAAAAGAGATAATAATGAAGAGAAAATATGTGCTTGACGCATGTGCGGCCCTTCTTATAGAAAAAGAGAAAATTGGTTTTGAAGAATTTGAGGCATTGTTTTAGATGAATATTGAATGTATTTTTAGTGATGAGACAAACGAATATGTATCAATACAAAGCCTTAAGAATAGACAGAATATAAGAATACAGATTAGAATTTTTAAGGATGATAAACCGGATATTATATTGGTAAATCACCAAGATAACAGTGAAGTAGTGATGTCAAAGCTTCGCTCAAGCGAGTATTTCGACTTTTACTACGCAGATTTAGAGGATAGGGATTATTTAAAGTATTATTTTAAGATAATTGAAGGTGAAAAGACTTTGTTCTTTACAAGGTTCGGAGTTACGGATTATCTGAAGGAAGACGCATTATTTGAATACAACAAGAGCTTTACTTTGCCTGATTGGGCAAAGGGAGCTTTGATGTATCAGATTTTTATTGACAGATTCAATCGTGGAGATGAGACAAATGATGTTGTAGATGATGAGTATATCTACATAGGTTTGCCTGTGAAGCATAAGGAGAACTGGGACGAGTATCCTTCAAACTTTGATGTCGGATATTTCTATGGCGGAGACTTGGCAGGAGTTTTACAAAAACTGGACTACTTAAAGGACTTTGGGGTTGAGGTAATTTACTTTAACCCTCTCTTTGTATCACCGTCAAACCACAAGTACGATACTCAGGATTATGACTATATAGATCCGCATATCGGTGTGATAGTAAAAGACGCCGACGGAGTACTCGGCGAGGACGATACGGACAATAAAAATGCCACAAAGTATGTAAAGCGAGTTACCTGCAAGAAAAATCTTGAAGCAAGTAATGAGCTGTTTATAAGACTTGTAGAAGAAGCACATAAGAGAAATATTAAGGTCATAATTGACGGAGTTTTCAACCACTGCGGTTCATTTAACAAGTGGATGGATAAAGAAGGCATATATAAAAGAGCTGAAGATAAATATCCGATAGGTGCGTACTGGTCAAAGGAAAGTGAGTTCAGGCCGTATTTTAACTTTATCGGTGATGAATATGACGGATGGTGGGGACATGATACTCTGCCTAAGCTTTACTATGAGAACAGTAAAAAACTTGTAGATGAGGTGCTTGGGATAGCGAAAAAGTGGGTGTCACCGCCTTTTAATGTAGACGGATGGAGGCTGGATGTTGCGGCGGATTTGGGCTACAGCCATGAGTTTAATCATGTATTCTGGTCTATGTTCAGAGAGGCGGTAAAGAGTGCCAACAATGATGCGGTGATTCTTGCAGAGCATTACGG
>CAUQKD010000117.1:0-7418 GCA_963518365.1 uncultured Lachnoanaerobaculum sp.
ATAGCTTTCTATTTCCTGTATTATGCTCCATGCCTTCCATCTTCTCTTTTGTAATTTTCAAAAGTGCTGTATAAATTTCCGCATCTGAAGCTGCCGCAATTTCCTTACCAAGCTTGTTCTTTAACATCTCTTCTAATGACATACTTTTATTCTCCTTTTTATATTAAATCCTGCGGATTAAAGTTCCGTTAGCTCCAAGTACTTCTCCGTCAAATTCTCGTGAAAATAAAACATCTTTTCCCGAAGTTACTTTGATAGGCTCATCTGAAGCATTGATAAGAACTTCGATCCTATTTCCGTCTTCGTCAATTTTGATATATTCCACACATCTTCCATTTTCATAGTTATGTGGAAAGTGGAAATACGGACTTCTGCACATCTTTTCATTTCGCCTTAACATTATAAGGCTTCTCATAGTAGAAATCTTTTCTACATTTTCACTGCTGTCAATCTCACTCCACGGCATACATCTTCTGCAATCAGGATCATGTGCGCCCTCCATTGCTATCTCCGTACCGTAGTAGATACATGGACTGCCGGGAAGTGTAAACAAAATCGCAAGCTGTTGATAGAACTTATCCAAATCGTGGAAGCGGTTCATAAGCCTCTCCGTATCATGTGAGTCAAGCAGATTGAATAGTACATTGTTAGACTGCTGCATATACATTGTATAACATCGGTTTACCATGTACTCAAACTCATGCTTTTTCATTGTCTTATCAAGGAAAAAATCATGAATTCCGCTAAGCAGAGGATAATTCATCACAGAGTCGTATTCATCTCCCTGAAGCCACTGTATTGCATCATGCCAGATTTCTCCAAGCAGATAGATATCAGGCTTTATAGCCTTTAGATGCTCTCTTATCTTCTTCAAAAATCTGTGTGACACCTCATTGCCTACATCAAAACGGATACCGTCTATATCAAACTCTCTTATCCATTCTTCACAGATTTTACAAAAATAGTCTATGACCTCATTATTGTTGGTGTTCAGCTTCGGCATACCGTCAGTAAATGCAAAAGTGTAATACCTCTTATCCCTCGTATCTCCTCTTTTTGCAATATCATCCCAGTTTTCCACCATAAACCAGCCCGCATACTTTGAAGATTTACCTTTTTCAAGCACATCAAGCCATGGCTTAAATTTTCTTCCGCAGTGGTTAAACACAGCATCCACCATGATACGAATACCCTTGTTATGAGCCTCTTTGCAAAGTGCTTTCATTGTATCACCGTCTCCGAAAGAAGGATCTATCTTTGTATAATCGGTTGTATCATACTTATGATTTGATTCGGCCTCCATTATCGGATTCAAATAGATACCTGTTATTCCAAGATTTTGAAGGTAGTCAAGTTTTTGACGAATTCCTTCCAGATTACCTCCGAATTTCTCATAATTGGTTACACTGCCATGATCTCTCCAAGGCAAAATATCATCTGTATTTTTTTCAGGGGTACCGTTACAAAATCTGTCAGGAAATATCTGATACCAAATAGTGTCATTTACCCATGCAGGTGTAACATTTATATCCGACGGATTCATCCACGGCATAATGAAGCATTGCAACATTCTGCCGTCCATATGGAACTGATCCTCAGTTAAAAATCCGTCTTCAAAGTAATACCAAACACTGTCATGTGTATGCAGTTCAAAAAAATACTTACATCTTTTATATATCGGAGTAAGAGTTGTAGTCCACCATATCTGATTTGAAAGGCGTTTTTTATAGACTATCTCTTCTCTTTTTCCGGTCCACTTCTCGTTTCCGCCAAGTATTCCGGCCTCAAACGGGTCGCCATAGTGGATAAAGACCTGCTTAACATCATATCCTGTTTTTAAATTTATAATAAGTCTGTCCTTATCAAGAGGATAACTCATCTGTTCTGATGTTCTATGGTATACACCGGCAAATTCCATTATATCTCCTCTATTCTTTTCTTACCAAGTATCAATACACTTTGTTTTCCTATTTTTATAGGAGCCTTTGCAATTATGTTCTTTTTCCAAAGCATACTGTCATTTCCGTCACAAAGGACTTCAAAGTCTCCGTCTAAAGACTCAACTTCAAAGTCCTTCTTTGAAGCATTATAAATTACTTTGACCTGACTCCACAAAGAATCCTTATCATTGTTTACACTAAATCCTACAACCTGCTTTTGCTTCCACATATCGGTGATGTGCTTGTAACTGTTTTCTGATTTATCACAAAGCCCCGAAATTTGTTTTCTGAGTTCAATCAGACCTTTATAGTAGTCGACAAGGTTCTTATTCTTATATGCAAGTTCCCAGTCAAGTTTGTTCATCCCGATAGGCATATTGTAGGTGTTGTCAAGTCCGCCCTTTGTTCTGCAAAACTCCTCACCGGATAAGAAAAACAAAGTACCCTGACAAGTCATATAAATTGCGGCTGCCAGCTTATTTAATCTCATTACCTCATCTTTACCGGCGGTATCACTCAGTTTATCCCAAAGTGTCTGATTGTCATGTGCCGAAACATATGTGACTATCTGTGACGGTGATTTCACACCTTTAAACTCTTTATTGTAATTCGGATCACACCATGCACTTATACTTGCAAGTATATCATCTTCTTTTTCCATTCCGCCGTTTACAAATCCTGCTTCCTTAGGTCTCAGAGCGGAACCCTTTATAGAATCTCTTGTGTTGTCACAAAATACTCCTATATTTTCATCTAAAAGAGCTATATTATCTTTGTTTGCAACTTTTTTATTATACTCCATGGCGGTGTCTGTAGCAGACCAAGGTTCACCGTAGACTATCTTTTCGCCTTTACCATATAGAGTATCAAGTTCTTTTCTGATATTATTCATCAAATCGGTATCCAGAAGTCCCATCAAATCAAAGCGAAATCCGTCAATATGATATTCCCTTGCCCAGTAAAGTACGGACTCTAAGATATATTTTGAACACATGGCTCTTTCACTTGCCACATCATTGCCGCAGGCAGAACCGTCGGAAACCTTACCGTCACTGAATGCTCTGTAAAAATACCAAGGCAGAGTCCTTTGAAACCACGAATCAAGTGAGTAAGTATGATTATATACCACATCCATAATTACGCCAAATCCTGCTTCATGGATAGATTGTATCATCTCCTTCATCTCTGTGATACGAACCTCACCGTGAAAAGCATCTGTAGAATATGAGCCCTCAGGTACATTATAATTTACAGGGTCGTATCCCCAGTTAAAGCCTTCATCTTTACTCTCATCCACAGAACCGTAATCATACATCGGCATTATCTGAATATGTGTCACACCCAGTTCTTTAAGATAATCAAGTCCTGTAGGATGAATACCGTCATTATTTAATGTTGTATGCTTGCAGGTAAAAGCTTTATACTTTCCGCGGTACTCTAAAGGGAAACCTCCCGACTTATCATAGGAAAACTCTTTTACATGAAGCTCATATACAACTCGTTCTTTATCTTTTTTTGGCGCCTTATCATTCTCCCATCCTTTCGGATCGGTTTTTTTTAAGTTTACCGCCATACTTCTGATACCGTTAACTCCACAAGCTTTTGCATACGGGTCAGCGGTTAAAACTTCTTTAGAGTCTCTTTTTATCAAATAGTCATAGTACACTTTATGAAGCTCTTTGTGTGAGTGAAAGCTCCAAACTCCCTTATCCCCTTTTTCCATAGGAATCTGCTCATACGCCTTGCCGCCGTCACCGGCTTCATAAAGATTTAATACTACACTATCTGCACCCGGTGACCACAGTTTAAATGTGGTCCCGTTTTCATTACATTCCACACCGAGGTCGTTTCCTTCATAAATGTAGTTTTCAAGAAACTCCTTTGATGAGTAATATTTTTTAAGTTCAATTATATTTTCCATTACTATCCCTTAACAGCACCTGAAATACCGTCTACATAGTATTTTTGCATGAATAAGAATAAGAGTGCAATCGGAATGGAAATAAGCACCGCTCCGGCAGCAAAGCTTGTGTACCAGCTGTCGATATATTCTTTTTCAAGCATCTTCCAAAGTCCTATAGCTATCGTATATTGGTCCGAGTTTGCTCTGCATATAACTCTCGCAAAGATAAAGTCAAGCCATGGAGCCATAAATGATGTAAGAACCGTATATACAATAATAGGCTTACTAAGCGGCAATGTAATCTTATAAAAAATCTGCCATCTGGTACATCCGTCCAAAAGTGCCGCCTCATCTATCGCCGCAGGAATTGTATCAAAAAATCCCTTTGCTATCTGGAATCCAAGTCCCGCACCGCCTGAATAACATAGAATAAGTGCCAATTTAATAAGATTTCCCTCTGTAAGTCCCATTGCCTTTAAGATAAAGTATACCGCAATCATTGACATAAATCCCGGGAAAAGTCCAAGTACCATTGCCATGTTCATATAAGGCTTTCTAAGTTTAAACTTTATTCTTGAGAGGCAGTATGAAACTGCAAGCACATAAAATGCCGACAATATACATGAACAGATTGCGATAAACAAGGTGTTCATAAACATTTGAGGGAAGTTCAAAATAGTTGTATCACTGAATAACTTAGCATAGTTGTCAAGTGTAAACGCCTTTGGTAAGAAGGTTGATACATATGATCCCCTTTCCGCTCTGAAACTTGTAAGTATTACCCAGAATATCGGAAAAAGCCACACTACAGCCAATATGGCAAGAACGATATGTACAATAGTGTTGTTTATCATTCTCTTTTTCTTTGCAGACTGAAATTGTTTTGCCATAATTAGAATCCTCCCTCTTCCTTATATGATTTACTGTTTCTGTAGGTGAACAGTGCACCGATTGCCAAAATAACAAAGGTCATAATACCGATAACCGCACCGATATTGTAGTACTGCTTGTCAATTGTCAATTTGTAAAGCCAAGTAACCAAAAGGTCTGTCTTACCTGCTGTTGAAGAGAGGTCTGTAACCGGATCTCCTCCCGACAAGAGATAGATAACGTTGAAGTTGTTGATATTACCTGTAAATGTAACAATCAGGTAAGGTGTTGTAACATAGAGCATGTAAGGCAATGTAATCTTTGTAAATGTCTGTATTGCATTTGCACCGTCAACTCTTGCCGCCTCATAAAGGTCCTCAGGGATATTTTGCAATACACCTGTAAGCTGAAGTAAGGTATACGGTACACCTACCCAGATATTGATAATGATAACGGTAACTCTTGCCCATGTCGGATCTGTAAAGAAAGGAAGGCTCTTATCACTTGCTATAAGACCTAAGTTTCTGAGAAGTACGTTTAGTGCACCTTCAGGCTGTAACATTGTACGCATTATAAGAAGTGATACGAACATAGGAACCGCACATGAAAGCACGAAACAAAATCTCCAAAATCCCTTTGCTTTTGTTCCCTTTCTGTTTATAAGGAGTGATAAAATCATACCGAAAATATAGTTACTGAATGTTGCAAAGAACGCCCAGATAACTGTCCATGCAAGCACCGACCAGAATGTACTTCCAAGGATACTTTTTGAATCAAATAATGTCTTGAAATTATCAAGTCCCACCCAATCAAACAGCATTAAATGGTTATCTATACGGCTATAGTTTGTAAATGCCATACAGATCATAAATACTAAAGGAAGTATTGTAAACACAAATACAAATGCTGTAGGAGGTGTCATAAACAGACGATACAAATTTTCATTTAAAAGTGTCTTCAAATCCTCTGCAAAGTTATTCACAGGTTTACCTTCTTTGCGAAGACATTCAGCTTTGTATGCGCTCTTTAATGTACCTCTCCAGATAACTACCATAAGTATGGTAATTAAAATCGCGGCTACGCCGTAAAGTAATATAAGAATCGACTGGTCACCCCTTGTATAGGTATAAATCTGCTTTGCCTCATCCCATACTTCCTGCTGCTCTACACTTCCAAGTGTTTTAAGGCCCGCTATAAATCCTATTCCGTTTACAAACATAAAGACAAGATATGCAATTTCTATAAAAAGATATATAAGTCCTTTGATAACCTGTCCGTTTACTATATTTCCAAATCCCATAAGGATCATGGAAAGTTTTGTTGATAATCCGCCCTCTTTTATTGCGTTGGTGCAAGTGTATGGAGTCGGAAATTCATTAACTCTTTTTTTTAATAAACCCATAACATTTACCCCTTAATTTATTCCGTTACTGTTCATTGCCGCATTCATCGCTTCTGTCTGATCTTTGGCATTATCATGTGTCACGCTCTTGTTTCTGATTCCCTTACCCATGTTTTCAACAGGAGTCCAACAGTTACTCATAGCCGCCACAAAAGGTTGAAGAATTGAAGTGTTGTTAAAAGTATTATTCTGTGCCACAACAAGTGCATCGGCTGAAATCTTCGGATCCTTTAAAAGCTCGGTATTACATGGTATAACATTTCTCATCTCATAGTGAGCTTTTTGTGCCTCCATACTTCCAAGATATACCGCAAGTGCAACCGCCTGTTCCATATGTTCACTGTGTGAATTTACACCGATTGCCTTTGAACCTGCATAAGCAAGCATCTGCTTTTGAGTCCCGTTAACAGTAAAAGTAGGAAGTGAAGTAACACCCATCTTATCTCCAAGTGTTTCCTTAATAGCATTCGCATCCCATGAACCTGTAAACATTGCACTTACACTGCCGTCACGAAGACCTGCAAGTGCTGAACCGTCCGCATCAATTTTAAAATTCGGGTTGGCCACCAAATCAATTACATAGTTGGTAGCATCTACCGCTTTTTCACCGCTGAAGTCAACCCCCTTTGACTCATCATTTTTATTTCCAAACAACGTACATCCGTTTCCCAGATAAAATGCCGGAAGATACCATGAATTGACTAAAGGGAAAGATACTGTACCCTTTTTCAGCATTGTATCAAGGTTTTTTACATCATCATCAGAAAATACAGACTTATTATAGAACATATACCATGTATTTGTTGTAAAAGGTACACCGTAAATATCATTATTTACTCTCAGTGAATCCAAAAGCTCCTTTGAGTTAGTTGATTCAATAGCGTCTTTATACTTGCCGCCAAACCTTGCAATTGCCTTTGCATCAATAAGATTGGTTATACGGTCATTTGCATACATAAACACATCGGCACTTGCATCAGGATCCTGTGATACCTGATCCGCCGCAGTTGCCTCATCTTCAACACCGTAGACAAAGGTTATATCCCATTCAGGATGTTGATTTGCAAAACTTTTGCACATTGTCTGAAGCCACTCACCATTGTCTTTTGACTGATCTTCCGACGGTGACCAAACCATTAGCCTGACCTTTTCAGCTCCGTTAGCACTCTTACTGCCGCCGCATCCTGTAAGCCCCGCTACCAGAGTCAAAGTCATGATTCCTGTTAGAAATCTTGCAAGACCTCTTCTCATAATCTTACTACCTCCAGATTAAATTTTCGTATTGTTTCGTTAATGTAAATAT
>CAUQKD010000118.1:0-7356 GCA_963518365.1 uncultured Lachnoanaerobaculum sp.
CAGTAGAAGATGCTTCAGGACAAAAGACAGATTACTACAGATACATATATATTGAGGGGTACGGTGATAGAGGCTTTATGTATTTAAATTTTTTACATGAGTATTTCAAACTGTTTCCGGATGATATATTTGAAGGTGAGTTGGATTACCTATATACAAAAGAAGATATTGACAGGATGTATGAAAAAGAAATATGGTTGGGGAACTGGTATGATCTTGATCCGAAGACTTTATAGTACAATGATACAAATCAAATAAGTATATGATATACTGTCTGTTATAGACTTTAATAAAATTTTTGGAGAATATATGGAAAAGAAAAAAGTAGTGGTAGGTATGTCGGGTGGAGTGGACTCTTCAGTGGCAGCCTATCTTTTAAAAGAAGCCGGATATGATGTCACAGGTGTGACTATGCAGATATGGCAAAGTGAAGATGAAGAGGATATGTCCGGCAGTGGAGGCTGTTGCGGCCTTTCAGCGGTGGATGATGCCAGAAGGGTGGCAAGAGATATCGGCATACCTTATTATGTAATGAATTTCAGAGATGAATTTAAAGATAAGGTAATAGATTATTTCGTAAATGAATATGTACAGGCAAGGACACCTAATCCATGTATAGCCTGCAACAGATATGTAAAATGGGAATCTCTTTTAGAGAGGAGTATGATGCTTGGGGCGGATTATATTGCCACAGGGCATTATGCAAGAATAGAAAAGCTTGAAAACGGAAGATATGCACTCAGAACATCAAAGACAAGTGCCAAGGATCAGACCTATGCACTTTATAATCTTACACAGGAGCAGCTTTCAAGAACATTGATGCCTGTGGGAGATTATGAAAAGGATGAGATAAGAGAGATTGCAAAGAAGTTCAACCTCAGAGTGGCAAATAAGCCTGACAGTCAGGAGATATGCTTTGTTTCAGACAATGACTATGCCTCATTTGTAGAAAATGAAATAGGCAAAAAGATGCCTGAGGGAAACTTTGTGACAGCTGACGGAGAGATACTTGGGAAGCATAAGGGAATCCTTCACTACACCATCGGACAAAGAAAAGGACTTGGTATAGCGCTTGGACATCCTATATTTGTTACAGAGATAAGACCTGAGACAAATGAAGTTGTAATAGGTGAAAATGAGGATGTTTTCGGGTACAGTCTGGAAGCCGACAAATTGAATGCCATGGCGGTTGAGAAGTTTTATGACGGTATGAGAGCTGTAGGAAAGATAAGATATTCACATAAGGGTGAACACTGCACAGTAAAGGTACTCGGAGAAGACAGGATAAGAATAGACTTTGATGAAAAGGTAAGAGCAATTACACCGGGACAGGCGGTTGTACTGTATGATGAGAGCGGACTTGTACTTGGTGGCGGAACAATAACTAATAGTATTATAAAAAAAAAACATGATTTTAAATATTATAAATTATAGATATAAACTATGTAAAATTTATTGGAGAAAAGTAATGGGAAAGATAGAAGGAATAGAGATAAAGAATTTTGGACCTTTAAAAAATGTAATACTTGGAAAAACAAGGACTCATCAGAGTGAAAAGGCACTTGGAAGCCTTGTTGCTATTATAGGACCAAGTGGAAATGGGAAAAGTACTTTGGCAGATGTATTTGGGTTTATAGCAGATTGCTTAGAGATTGGAGTAGAATCAGCGTGTGATGCGGGTAATCGTGGTGGATATGATAATATTATTTCACAAGGAGCTGAGAGTTCTATATCTTTTGAGATATACTATAGGGAGGCAAGCAAGACTAAGCCAATCACATATCAACTTGATATAGATGTAGATGACATGGGTAGACCATACGTGAAGGAAGAAAGGTTAAGACAAAGGGTTGAAAAGAGAGGGTGGCCACGTTCTTTTTTACATTTGCAAAGTGGTAAGGGATATGCTTTTGAAGGGACAGAAGGAGGGCAGGATGATAACGGACAAGTTACAGGTGAAAAGCGAGAAGTGGAATTGACAGATATTAGAAAGCCGGGTATTGTGACATTAGGTGCGATGAAGCAGTATAATAGAATTGAAAAGTTTTTACAATTTCTTAAGAGTTGGTATCTATGTTACTTTTCACCAGATGAAGCTAGGAGAATTCAAACTTCAGCACCTACGCCTTATTTAGATAGAATCGGTAGTAATATTAATAATGTTGCCCAATATATGTATCGTGAGAATAGGAGTGTTTTTGAAAAGGTATTAAAAGAAATTCAGGGTAAGTTACCGGGAATTCAAAAAATTGAACCTTTAAAATTAGCCAATGGACAAATTACACTAAGATTTTGGGAAGAAGGATTTAAAAATCCTTTTTTTTCACCACGTATGTCTGATGGTACATTAAAATTATTTGCATACTATCTTTTATTACATGAGAGAAATCCAAGGCAGCTCGTTTTTATAGAGGAACCAGAAAATGGATTATATCATCATTACCTTGCTAAACTTGCAGAAGAGATGAAGAAAAGTGTAGGAAATGGTTATGCGAAACAACTGTTTGTAACAACACATAGCCCCTTTTTTGTGAATTCACTTTATCCAGATGAAGTATGGGTGCTATATAAGGATAAAAATGGGTTTTCTACGGCAAAACGTGCATCAGAGTATGAGTTTGTTAAAGAACTTTCAAAAGAAGGTGTTGAACTTGGTGATATGTGGTACAGTCAATACTTTGGATAAAGGGGTGTTACTATGCATATTCAGTTTTTGATAGAAGATATGTCAACTGAAATATTGGTTAATCATGTCATGGAAAAATTTAAATATATTCATCCAGAAAATGAAATTAGCTATAAAATAAAATCATTTAGAGGAGTTGGCCATTTACCAACAGAAGGAAAGACTGTTATAGAACGTAAGACAGGTAAATTACTGAATGATTTACCAATGTATTTTGAAGCTTTTGATAAGGTGTTGTCAAGCTTACCTGGTGCAGTTATCATACTCATTTTGGATAATGATAAAAGAAATACAGAAGAGTTTAGTAAGCAACTTAAAGATTTAGCAAGTAAGAAAATAAAATCTACAGATTATGCTATTTGTATAGCAGTTAAAGAGATGGAGGCGTGGTTATTAGGAGATAAGGAAGCAATAGAAAAAGCATATCCTAATTCTAATAAGAATGCTGCAAGAGACTACATGCAGGATAGTATAGATGACACATGGGAAGTTCTTGCAAACATGATATATCCTGGAGGATTAAAAAATCTAAAAAGAAAAGCATCAGGTTCATATCATTTAATTGGAGAGGCAAAGCTTGAATGGGCTGAAAGAATCGGAAAAACACTGGAATTAAATAGAAATACTTCTCCAAGTTTTAAAAAGTTTATTAACGAATTGGAAATAAGATTAAATAGTTAATAAAAATATAATGTAAATATTAGATTGGTATTAAGTATAAAATATTTGTGATTCGTATAACAAGTGACTTGGTATAGCGCTTGGACATCCTATATTTGTTACAGAGATAAGACCTGAGACAAATGAAGTTGTAATAGGTGAAAATGAGGATGTTTTCGGGTACAGTCTGGAAGCCGACAAATTGAATGCCATGGCGGTTGAGAAGTTTTATGACGGTATGAGAGCTGTAGGAAAGATAAGATATTCACATAAGGGTGAACACTGCACAGTAAAGGTACTTGGAGAAGACAGGATAAGAATAGACTTTGATGAAAAGGTAAGAGCAATCACACCGGGACAGGCGGTTGTACTGTATGATGAAAGCGGACTTGTACTTGGCGGCGGAACAATTATAGGAAGATGTGACTAAAGTAATGTGATATGTGCAATAAATTAGGTATAAGAAAGACTTTTGTAATTTAAAGCAACGTAAGGAGGCTTTGAAATATGAAAAAACATAAAATACTAACAAGTATTATTATAAGCTATATAATTGGAGTACTGATTGTAGCAGTACCCAATTTCATCTCTTGTGTAGATACAAAATCTATGTATGACTCAGTCATAGATATTGTAACCGATTATGTAATGTCTTCGCTTTTTTTAGGGGGCTTTATTGCTGCGATATATGTATACCCGATTATATTGGCTATATATCAGGTAATATTGCTTTTTTATGAGGCAAAAAATAGGCTTTTAGAATCCGGAATATTTTTTGATCAAATAGTGATTTGGTACGGATTTATTTTAGAAGGACTTTATATTGCAGTAGTAAAAGATGCAACAGGGTCTGACTGGAGTGAAGTGCTGACAAATTCAGAAACACATACACCTATCTTCACAGGAGCGGGACTCACAATTTGTGTACTATGCTTTATAGGTCTTATCGGATATTACTATCTGAGAATTTGTTCACTAAAAAAAACACCGCCTTTACTTGCAGTATTTTCAATATCTGCTATGTATATTTGGTTAGTTGTAATAGTTGTTTTCACTGTACAGGTATTTGGTAGTAGTGGAATGGTAGATAGATATTCTGATTTATACCTATTGATTTATCCTTTTTGTATTGCTTGCATTATAGCAAGAACAGTTCTTTGTAAGGTTCATGAGTGGAATGAACTTGAGATGGAAAGAGAAAAGATACAAAATAATTTAACTTTAAATTTTTTAGATAAGATACTGTCAAATTCAAAACTTTGGCCTATATATGCCCTTATTCTTATGCTGCCGTTGCTTGGAATCATTATAGGTATATTATTACTTTTCGGTCAGGCACCGGATTCCGTTATAAAGGCATGGACTGAAACTGCAGATTGGACATTGTCACTAAAGGAAGCACCTCAAAATATTTATTATGATGAGCATTATCTTTGTACCGTAGCGGCAGGCGGGCACAGAAAAGTGGTAAAACCTGTAAGAAGAGGAATCCGTCATGGTCACGAGGTTATAGTAAACAGGCAGCTCTGCATAGCAAATGCCTTTGAACAGATTTTAGAGGAAAAAACACCTCGCTTCCATAAACTTGTGAGGGGAGTATATGACCGCTACGGCTTTCCCATTGCAAGGCTTATAAAGAGCAAATGGATTGCAGATATTATATATATTATGATGAAGCCTTTAGAATGGATATTCTTAGCTGTAATATATATGAGCGATGTACATCCGGAAAACAGAATAGCTACCCAGTATATGGGCAAAATAAAAAAGCTCCCTTAAATAGGAGCTTTTTAAATTTCACGGAGGCGAAGAGATTCGAACTCTCGTGCCACGAAAAATTGACAACCTGATTTCGAGTCAGGCTCGTTATGACCGCTTCGATACACCTCCAAGATATATTATACATTAAAATGCGCATTAAATCAACCTTAATAAATATTAAGAATTTCACAATAATTATATATAATGTAGAATAAACTCACATAGTAATAAAAATATTATTGTTAGAAAAGTATAATTAGATTAAAAAAACAGACAATTTATAGTATGATATTAGCAACAATAAATATCACAGGAGGGTTTGACATGCGTTGTAAAAATTGTGGTTCTATGAATGCTGACGGAGCAAAGTTTTGTGAGAGTTGTGGTGCTGCCCTTGAGAGCGTGAATATGCAGCAAAGCCAAAGTAACACCGAATATAAGGTATCTAATCCTACAGGTAGTCCGGGAAGTCCGAAAAAATTATCGAAGAATATTATTTTCGGTGCGTCAGGTGCCGTAGCGGTTCTGTTTATTATAGTGATAGTTGCATTCGCTATGAATTCAGGTAAAGTAATTGATTTGAACAAGTATATAAGCTTCGAGTCAAGCGGATATGACGGATGAGTACAGAAAGTCGTTACAGGATCAGGCAAGACTTACTCTGGATGCTTACATTGTCAAGGATTATAAACCGAATATGCAGGTATCCGATATACAGTTTCTAGGAGAGGATTTGCTGTATACTTCAAATGATAAGGAACAGTTCAACGGTACAAATATATACTATGTAGTGTTCTCTGCAAATTTATCAGATGCCAACGGTAAATTCCCGACTACTACCATTTATTATCCGGTGGAATATACCTATGTAATGAAATTAAGTGATGAGGACTTTTTAACGGCAAACAGATCGGATGTTGCTCTTAACTTTTTGATGCTTCCAAACACTTGGGATACAACAAGAGGATATACAGACGGTAATGAAATGTACAAGAATCTTATAAGTGGTCGCGATAAATTATATGAGCATCAGGTAAGTGACGGTTTAAAGCAGTTCGGGGAATAATATAGTTTCATTATACGAACGATTGTGGACAACAGCATAAAAAAGGGGGCTGAGAGCGGTCAGCCCCTCTTTTATAATGTAATTGTTTGAATATCGGACAAATCTAAAGTAACAGTGGCTGTTTTAAAGTGTATTTCATATAATATCAATGAATCTCCGGCAAAGTCTATAGTGTTTTTATAACCGGGTATCTTGTCACAAAAGCAATCCGCCAAATCAAAAACAGTTTTTTTGCTTCTTAGGGCGATTCCTCTTGCCTTTATATGCTCATTGCCTTTTTTGGGGATTGTTGTAAAGGCGACGTTTCGGTTTTGTTCCATTTCATGTACTTTTTCATTGTCTTTAAATGTCGTAAAGTATAGGACATTATTTTCAGTATTAAAATAATAGTTGACTATTCTTACATTCGGAGTGCCGTCTGTTCCTATAGTTGTTAAAGCAAGTTCAGTCTGCGTGTCCATAATTCTTTTGAATTCTTTTATTGTATCCATGAAAACCTCCGTTTCTATAATGAATGAATAATACAATATGGAAAAAGGTTTATCAAGTCTATATCACAGTCAACTTGCTTCCAACTTGGAATAGACATAAAAGCTTATTTGATGTATACTTTTTTCATATGGGATATCGTCAGATATCGTCTAAATAAGTAACAGATATGTAGAAGAAGGGGAAGCCATGATTGACATTAAGTTTTTAAGAGAAAATCCGGATGTCGTAAGACAGAATATCAAGAATAAATTTCAGGATTTCAAACTCCCGTTAGTTGATGAGGTTATCGAGCTTGATGAGAAGCTCAGAAAGACAAAAGTAGAGGCTGATGAGCTTAGATCAAAGCGAAACAAGATTTCAAAAGAAATCGGTACACTTATGGCACAGGGCAAGAAAGAAGAGGCTGAGCAGGTAAAGGCATCTGTAGCAAGCCTTGGAGAGCAGCTTTCAAAGCTTGAGCCTGTTGAAGCAGAGCTTGAAGAGAAGATCAAAAAGGATATGATGACCATTCCGAACATTATCGATCCGAGTGTACCGATAGGTAAGGATGACAGTGAGAATGTAGAAATCGAAAAGTTCGGTGAGCCTTTTGTTCCTGATTTTGAGATACCTTATCATACGGATATAATGGAAAAACTGAACGGAATCGACCTTGACAGTGCAAGAAAGGTTGCAGGAAACGGATTCTATT
>CAUQKD010000119.1:0-7342 GCA_963518365.1 uncultured Lachnoanaerobaculum sp.
GTATATAATAAAGCCCTGCAAAGTAATACGGATTTTTTGATATAATCTTTATCTTATCATCGTATTTTATTGAAGGAGCCGTAAGCACTCCTTTTTCTTCTTCAAAATAAAATCCTTCTTTTACCCATGGTACACTCTTAAAATCTCTGTCAAGAAGTTCCTTTAATCTGTCGGGGTCAAGCTTTAAAAGATTGGTTCTTATGCCTACATACGGCTTTTCATAAAGCGAATCTATATAAGCCTCATATTCGTCTCCTAAAAGATTTTTCATCGCATCTTTATAGGCTTTCGGCAAATCTTTTTCCTGTATCATATATACCTCTATCTTAATTACGCAAAAAATGGGCTGCTTGGCAGCCCAATCATTGTTCCTGTGAATTCGGATCTACAGGAACAATACTGGTTGCAAGCTCCTGTCTATTCTTTCCAATCTCTTCCGTATAATACTGCAGTGAATTCATATACTGACTGAATTTGTTTTGACCGTCCACCAATGTTCCTGAGATAATCTCCTGAATACTCTGTAAAAGTTCATCCGCATATCTTACAGATGATTTTCTAAGTTCATCGGCTTCCGCATTGGCCTCATAAATTATCTTATCGGCATCCATCCTTGCATATGCTATTATCCTGTCGGACTCCGCATACGCTGCCTGCATAATCTGATTCTCATTGACAAGCTGAGACTTCAGCTTGTTGGCCTCCAGCATAATAGCCTCCGACTCCTTCCTTGCACTTAAGATTATCGCATCGGCCTTTCTCTTTGCGTCATCCTTTATGGAATTACTTTTCAAATTTGCATCAAGTATTTCCTTTTCAGCCTTGTCCTTTGCATCCAGCAATATACTTTCCTTGTTGCTGATAACTTTCTGTGACTGTGTAACTTCCTCAGGTATTTCCTGTCTCAGTTCATTCAACAGTGCAACGAACTCTTCCTTGTTTACCTTTATTATCGAGTTTGACAGTGCAACAGTTTTACATCTGTTTACAAACTCCTCTATCTCTGTTATTACCTGTTCGATTCTACTCATCACTTCTCCTCAGACCTTTTTCCCTCAGTCTTTCCATAATCCTTTTTCTTATATCTTCTCTTACGAAATGACTGATATCTCCATCGTAAACCGCTATCTCCTTAACGATGCTTGAACTTAAATATGAATACTTCAAGTTTGTGCTCAAGAAAACAGTCTCTAAGTTCGGTGCAATTATTTTATTAGTCTGAGCCAATTGCAATTCATATTCAAAATCGGTTATTACTCTAAGTCCCCTGACCAAAATATTACAGTTCTGCTCATGAGCAAAATCCACCAATAAACCGTCAAATTCCAAAACCTCTATATTTGGCAGATGCCCTACCACACCTTTTATCATATCCACCCTCTCGGACGGTGTAAAAAGCGGATCTTTTGCCGAGTTGATAAGTACTCCGACGATTACATTGTCAAACATCTTAGCAGCTCTCTCAATTATATCAATATGTCCATTGGTAATAGGATCGAAACTTCCCGGATAAATAGCTTTAGACATAGTCACCCTCGCTTATGTATAAAAATATGTTTATTAGACTTATACTCTTTGACTTTAACTATATCCCAATCCTTTTCCAAATGGGCTGTATCAGTCTTAAAATCTTCTTCAATTATAATCAATGTATGCTCATCAATCAATGCGGAATTTAATAAAATATCCAAGCATTTATCTTCAAATCCCTTTTTATATGGAGGATCCAAAAAAATAATATCAAATCTTTCTTTAAGATTTTTTATCTTATCAAGGTTACTTTCAAAGCTTCCTTTCATTACAACGGCTCTGTCCGAAAGCTTTGTATGTGCAAGATTGTACTTAATACATTCGACGGCCTCTCTGTCAATATCGCAAAAGTAAGCCTTCTTTGCTCCTCTGCTTAAAGCTTCAATGCCTATACCTCCACTTCCCGCAAACATATCAAGGAAAGTGGCATCATATAAGTCATTTGCAATCATATTAAAAAGAGTCTCTTTTATCTTATCCGTAGTCGGCCTTGTCAGATTACCCTTCGGAGTCTTTAATATCAAACTCTTTCCAGTCCCTGAAATAACTCTCATGCTACTGCTCTATCTCAACCGCTGTCTTTCCGCTCTGCGGACTTACATTCTCACTGATAGGTTCCACTGTTTCTTCAGCAGTTTTACTTGCCGCAGTCTCGACTGCACTTGCAGCGGTTGTTTCAGTCGGTGCAGGAGCAGGTGCCGCTTCAGTCAAGTTGTAACAAAGTACAGGGAATCCGGCATCCACATATTCATATAGCTGCTTTGCAACGGCAGGCGGTAAGTTGACACATCCGTGTGAACCTGAAGTCTTATATATCTGTCCGCCGAACGCACTTCTCCAAGGCGCATCGTGGAAACCTATACCGCCGTTAAAAGGCATCCAGTAATTTACAGGGGTTGAATAACCCTCACCCTTTAATGTGGCATTCCTTGTTCTGTATGTAAGCGGAAATGCTCCCGGAGGTGTGGTCCAGTTCTTTGAAACATTTCCCGATACAAAATCGCTTTCAAGTACCTTTGAACCGTTCTTTATAAGTATCATATGCTGTGCGGTAAGATTTACCTCCACATATGAATTACCGTAGTCGTTTTCACCGTGTGAAGCTGCTTTTCTTGAATACTCCGGTTCTCTCTTTGCAGTCTCACCGGCCTCTATAAGTGATCTTATGGCAGCCTTCTCTTTTTCTGTGTCTACCTTCCATCCGTATGATCCGCCTGTTATTGTAACTGTCGGACCGTATGATGTCTTTAAGGTCTTCGGCTTACCAACCGTATTGTAGGCATTTGATACCTTCTTTACAAATGAAGCTATTCCGTCATCGGATATACTTACAGAACCGTCACTGTTCACAGTCAGCCAATTATGTATGGTATCACCGTTTAATACATTAAGCTTGTCATATGATATTCTGGCTGAAATATACTTGTTCAAATTCTTGAGTGCCGCATTCAAAGTAGGGTCATCAGACCTCTTTGCCGGCTTCTCATACAAATCCTTATCCTCATAATCAAGATTTATCTCATTATTGAGTGTAATAAGCTGACTCTTTATATACTCCTTGGCCTTTGCAATATCAATTGTATTGCCATCCGTCTCAGGTATTATAGAGTATCCCGACCCCTGTACAAAGTCGGAAATCTTTGCATCTACAGGCTTTTCAAACTTGGACTCGTCAAGTGCCTTAAGTTTTGATACTGTATTTTCAAATTTGTCAGGGTCTACTGTAAATGAAGACTGTATCTTCAAATCCTTTTTGCCGTTCATCTCGGCAATCCATGCCATGCTGTTTTGTTCGTTTAAAAGATTCTCAAGTGAGTTATCCTTGACAAATGCAAGTCCGACATCGCTTCCCTTTATTATCTCGTCATTGTTTCCTCTTGACTTTATTGTACTCTCAAAATTGTCAATCTGTTTTGACATCACCTGACGCACTTCATCTACAGTTTTCTCAGATGCGTCTATTCCGTTGATGACGGTATGTGGGAAAAATCTTGTTCTATATGTGTTGGCTTTCACAGTGTAAGCACCTACCACCGCTACAACACCGGCAACTATAACCCCCAGAGCGACTTTACTTCTTCTCTTTTTCTCTTTTTTACCTCTTTTTCTTGGTTGTTCTTTATTCTCAGACATACTACTCCTATCAAAGTGCTAACTTTTTATAATGTAAATCCATATAGCTGTTTATCTCCCTCTCAAGCTTATCCTTCTCGTCATCCCCCATATTGTCACATTGTATCACATTTACGGCCTCTTTTGCCATCTCAAATATATCATTATCGTTATATATATCCGCAACGCCGAAATCAAGTTCACCGCTTTGTGCCAATCCGAAAAGCTCCCCGGGACCTCGCAAGACCAAATCTTTGGAAGCAATATAAAATCCGTCATTCGAATTTCCTATTATCTCAAGTCTTTGCTTTGCCAGTTTAGAGTTTGAAGTCCTTACAAATATTGCATATGACTGTAAACCACTTCTTCCGACTCTTCCTCTCAGCTGATGCAAGGTCGCAAGCCCGAATCTCTCCGCATTTTCAATCATAATCACCGTAGCATTGGGAACATCCACTCCCACCTCGATTACGGTTGTCGACACTAAGATATCCGTCTCTTTATTTACATACCGGGACATTATATCATCTTTTTCTTTTTGATGCATTCGCCCATGTAACACTTCCACCTTACAATTTTGTGAAAATTTATCTGCTATTTTCTTACCGTAGTCCAGTACATTCTCAGCTTCTATATTTTCACTCTCCTCAACCATCGGACATATGATATATGCCTGATGTCCTTTTTTTATCTCAAGTAATATATGTTTGTAAGCTTTTTCTCTGTCATTTTCAGTAATTACGGCATTCTTTATCGGAAGTCTGCCTACAGGCTTTGACTCTATTGTGGAAATATCAAGGTCACCGTAGAGTATTATAGCAAGTGTCCTGGGTATCGGTGTAGCAGACATTACAAGCACATGCACATCTTCTCCCTTGTATGAGAGTGTACTTCTTTGCCTTACTCCGAAACGATGTTGTTCATCCGTTACTACAAGTCCAAGTTTTTTGAACTTGACATTCTCGACAAGAAGTGCATGAGTGCCTATAACTATATCAAGTTCACCACTCTCTATCTTTTCATATGTGAGCAAATGTTCCTTCTTTGTCATAGACCCTGTAAGTATACCTACCTTAGGCGGATTATCAAGCCTGTTTAATATATCACACATAGACTTAAAATGCTGCTTTGCCAAAACTTCAGTCGGTACCATTACCACACCCTGAAATCCGGATCTCACAGCCATATAAAGGCAAATCAGCGCAACTACGGTCTTTCCCGAACCCACATCGCCCTGTATAAGCCTGTTTGCTACAGTTCCGCTTGACATATCATGTAAAATTTCTTCTATTACATTGTCCTGTGAATCGGTAAGTTTAAAAGGCAGAACGGATTTTATTTCATTCAATACAGCCTTGTCATATGATACTATATTCTTTGTTCTTACTCTAAGCCTTTTATCTTTTAAAAGTCTCATACCGTATAAAAATCTGAAAAAATCGTCAAACGACAGTCTCTTCTTTGCGGCAAAAAGACTTTCCCTATTCATCGGATTGTGAATATTTTTTATAGCAACTTCCCTGTCCTCAAGTGAAAATTTTTTCACAATCGACTGTGGCAGATACTCATTAAAATCCATCTTAGGGATATACTCAAATGCGGATTTTACAAGCTTTTCCATAGCATTGTTGTTGATGCCTGCAGTCAGCGCGTAAACAGGCTTGAAGCTTCCGATTTTTTTCTCATATTCCTCTACAGTATAAACAGTCGGATGTTCCAAAGTGTTTTTACTTCTCTTTGACATCTTACCTACAAATACATAGCTCTCACCTGCTCTTAAAGTCATCCTTAAGTAAGCCGAGTTGTACCAAATCACATCTATTACATCTATATAATCTGTAAGCTTGGCTGTCAGTACCTTTTTATTACTTCCGGCAAACGCCGGAGTCTTTGTAAGTGTTGCCTTGATTACAACATCCTCATCCCTGTTTATATCGCCAATTTTTGTGGGAGGCTTATACTCCGAATATCTTACAGGATAGTGCTTCAAAAGATCGTTTACAGTCCTTATACAAAGCTTATCCAAATACTGTGTTGTTTTTGCTCCCACGCCTTTTATGTTTTTTACAGATATATCCGGCATACATCTCCTAACAAAGTTTTAACTAGGTCATCAAATCAAAGACTTGATAAACCTAGTTATTAAGTAATTATTCTACAGATATAAAATAATAATAAACCGGCTGTCCGCCGTTATGTAACTCAAATTCAAGCTTAGGATACTTGCCTACAAGCTCATCACAAAGCTTCGTAGCATCCTCCTCACTGACATCGGCACCGTAGTAAAGACTTACAAGCTCGCTTGAATCATCTATCATGCTTGATACAGCCTTATCCACCGCAGAGTCTATACTCTTATCCACACCTATAATACCGCTGTCTCCAAGTGCCATAACATCGTTTTCATGTATCTCCACATCGTCAATAGTGGTATTTCTTACAGCATAGGTAATCTGTGCCGACTTCACATTTGCAATCTCTTCCTTGGCGTTTTCAAGATTCTCCTCGGCACTTCTGTCCTCAGAAAGACTTATCATTGCGGTAATACCCTGCGGTATGGTCTTTGTAGGTATTACTACAACCTTTTTATTCTCTTCCAATTTTGCCGCCTGCTCAGCCGCCAAAATTATATTCTTATTGTTAGGTAAGATATACACGGTCTCGGCATTGAGCTTATCAATTGCCTCTATGATATCCTCCGTACTCGGATTCATAGTCTGACCGCCTTCAACCACTATATCCACACCTATTTCTTTGAAAATAGAGGCAAGTCCGCTACCTGCGCTTACACTGATAACCCCCATTTTCTTTTTGTGGTTCTGCTCTTTAAGGATCTTATCCACACCCTTTATGACTCTTTCTCTATGCTCTTCACGCATATTGTCAATCTTTAAGTTGGTAAGCTCACCGAATGTGAGTCCCTTTTGAATGGCAAGTCCCGGGTCGTTGGTATGTACATGCACCTTAACCACTTCATCGTCGGCAACACATACCAAAGAATCTCCGATAGATGTAAGAAATTTTTTGAACTCCTCCTCATCCTTATCTGTAAACTCTTTTTTCAAATTCACTATAAACTCGGTACAGTATCCGAACTTAATATCCGCAGTATCAATATCATCCCTTGCAGCTCCGCTTACGGCTGACACCTTACCGGAAAGTACAACATCTCCAAGTTCTATTATATTGCCCTTAAGTCCTTCAAGGATACCGTGGAGTATAACCATAAGTCCCTGACCGCCGGAGTCCACAACTCCCGCTTTCTTAAGTACAGGCAACATCTCAGGTGTCTGCTTTAGAGTTTCATCTCCGAATTTTAATACTTCCTCTAAAAACGGGATAATATCATCAAAATTGTCATATATTTCAAGTGCCTTCTCGCCCATAGCCTTGGCTACTGTAAGGATTGTACCTTCTTTCGGCTTCATTACCGCCTTATATGCTGTCTCACTAGCCTTATCAAAAGCAAGTGCAAGTTCAAACACATCTATAGTCTGCGATTCTTTTAAAATCTTTGCCGCTCCTCGAAAAAGCTGTGAAAGTATAACGCCTGAGTTTCCTCTGGCTCCGCGAAGTGAGCCCTGCGCTATGGCCTTGCAAAGTGTAGCTATATCATCACTCTGTTCAGCCGCCAGATTCTTTGCCGCCGACATTATAGTCATTGTCATATTTGTACCGGTATCTCCGTCAGGAACCGGAA
>CAUQKD010000120.1:0-7336 GCA_963518365.1 uncultured Lachnoanaerobaculum sp.
CCGCGCATTATCTCACCAAGTATATTCAAATCACTGCTTTGCGGAAAACATACTATATTAAGTGCAGTCTTTACATCACCTCCCATAGCATATACATCACTCAGTGCATTTGTAGCAGCTATCTGTCCAAAGGTATATGGGTCTTCAACCATCGGCGGAAAAAAATCCAAGGTCTGTACAAAGGCTATATCATCGCTTAGCTTATATACCGCCGCATCGTCCTTTGAATCAAACCCCACTATAAGATTTTTATCAAAATTTTGTGCCGGCAATCTCTCAAGTATATGACTTAGTATCCCCGCACCAAGCTTGGCGGTACAACCTCCCCCTTTGCAATAAAGTTTATCCATATTTCCTCCTAAACCATAAGCAATTTCTAAAGTATTATAACTCATTTTAACCAAATTCCGCAATCTACTATAGAAATAAACTATAACTCATACCACTATTTATTACACTTGTCAATCAATGAAAGATTTCTGTAATATTAAAGTCGATTGAACAAAATCTTTTTATATGTTATAATTCACATTCGTAGTGATTTTTACTAATTTGTTCTTTTTTAGGAGGAAATATGCATTTAAAAAGAATTTCACTCGCATTTGCATCTGTGCTGATGATATCTTCATCACTTGCAACAAGTGCATTTGCAGAAACAACAATAAGAAGAAATGTTACAGCTTCTGTATCGGCTGAAACAACTGCCGCTGCCGAGAGCACAAGTGCAGATACATCCGACACTACTTCAAATAACGCCGGCACAGGTGAGGTATCATCACCTAATGAGCATATACCGTCTACCGTAAACAATGTTACAGTTCCGGAAAACTTGGATCTTGACAGTGTGGTTGCCAACGCGGGATTTAGCAATGTAGGTAACGGAAATACAAACCCTGAACCTGTACTCGGTGAGACTCAGATGGTTCACTATGTTTTAAGAAATGCTGCAGGTCAAGATATATCTGCTGCAGAATCAAATACAAGCGCTCACGCTTACTCTAAGGACGGCTTCAACAATCTGTTCTTAGACCACTCAGGTATCGGTAGGTATTATTTCAGAACTTATAATATAAAGACCGGTTGGTCAAACTGGATGAACTCAAAGGAAAATGAAAACAATACCGATCCTGAGAATAAAGTTCAGGCGGTTCAGATCAGAGTAAAGGGCTATACAGGTGTAAGAAGTGACCTTTACTATAAGGCTGTTTTAAATGACGGTACAGTACTTGACTGGGCAAAGAACGGTCAGACTCTCGGTACTATAGGCACAGGCAGATATATCGTAGCTCTTAAGCTTACTCTTTGGGATAAGCAGACAGAGTTCACCGAACCTACAAAGGTGCTTATGGAGGCTCCTGTATATGAGGGAACTTACCTTGATGCAGACGGACAGGTTCAGTACTCATCAGCAAACGCATATACCGGATGGGCATTCTACAACAATGACCAGTACTATTTCAAAGACGGTGCAAAACAAAAGGGATGGCAGTATATCGACGGATACAAGTACTATCTTGATGATAATACAGGTGCCGTTGTAAAGGACCTTGAGCCTATCATGGGTCTTCAGAGTTCTTATCAGATCAAGTTCAACAAGGCTACCATGACAATGTATGTAATGGCAAAAGACGGCAACAACGGTTATATCATCCCGTTCAAGACATTTATGTCAACCAACGGACCTGCCACACCTGAGGGTAACTTCAAGACATATGTAAAATACAGATGGAAAATAATGCATGACAATGTATATTGCCAGTTCCTTTCAAGATTTAAAGACGGCTATATCATTCACTCACTTATCTACTATGATAAGGGAGATTCAAACAGACTTGATCCTGCTACTTACAACTATATGGACGATGCAAGATCCGACGGATGTTTGAGACTTCGTGCAGGTGACGCGGCTTGGGTTTACTACAACACACCTATGGGAACACCTGTAACCGTATACACAGACTACTCTACAAAGGGACCTGTAGAAAAAGATGCTATTGAGCAGCCGATACCTGCTTCACAGCACTTTGACCCGACAGACCCGATAATGCAGGGAAAATAATCTAACTTAACAAGAGCCATGTAAAAGTTTAACTTTTGCATGGTCTTTTTTGCTTGTATTTCAGTCATTTCTCTATTAGAATACTAAGTAAAGGAAGTTGTATCTACAATTAAATACAGAAAGGAGTTATTTTATGGGTGCAAATTGGATTGTAACAGCTGTTGTAGTAGTTTATTTGATTGCCATGCTCTTTATAGGATGGTACTCATCCACCAAGATTAACAGCAATACAGATTTCATGGTTGCAGGAAGGCGACTCGGTCCGCTGCTTATGGCGGGAACTCTGGCAGCCACCGAGATAGGAGGAGGCAGCTCTCTGGGCGTAGTACAAAACGGTATGTCCGGCTACGGTTTAAGCGCTGCTTGGTATATTATCACTATGGGACTTGCCTTTGTAATCCTCTCATTTGTCGCTCCGAAATTCCGTGCGGCAACTGTAAAAACCGTTCCCGAGTATTTTCGCAGGCGATACGGTAAGGAGTCGGGACTTGTTACCGCAGTTATTATGCTGCTTCCGCTGGTAGGACTTACTGCAGGTCAGTTTATCGCTTCTTCGGTTATTCTATCCACCATGCTAGGGCTAAGCTACAAAGTCTCGGTTATTATAGTGGCTGTAGTTGTGACCGTCTATTCTATTATGGGAGGTCTTTGGAGTGTAACTTTAACAGACTTTGTACAGGTATTTTTGATTATCTTAGGTATGCTTGCCGCAGTACCTTTTGCGCTTGTGTATGCAGGCGGATGGAACGCTGTTGTTTCAAATGTCCCTAAAGAGACTATGAATATCTTTGCAAAATATGACCTGTTCGGAATTATTTCACTGGTTATCATGTATGTCGGAACCTTTTCCGTAGGACAGGAAGCGGTATCCCGTTTCTATGCGGCCAAGAATGAAACCGCCGCAAAACAAGGGGCTTGGCTTGCGGCTCTGATTAACTTTATTTACGCTTTTATTCCTACAGTACTCGGTATTATTGTTCTGGCTCTTATAAATATGGGCAAATTCTCAGACAGTGAATTTGCAGCTGTAGGTGCAAGATATGCTCTTCCAATCTTGGCAATTCGTACAATGCCTGCAATTATCTGCGGTCTGCTCTTCTCAGGTGTAATTTCAGCCACAATGTCAAGTTCCGACTCGGACCTTCTGGGAGCAGGTTCAATATTTGCCAATGATATTTACAAAATATATATCAGACCTAAGGCAAGTAGCACTGAAGTTATGAATGTCACCAAGATTACTATGATTATAGTAGGAATACTTTCAATGTTTATTGCACTATTTAATACACAGAGTATTGTATCCATATTGATGTTCTGTTTCACACTCCGTGCGGCAGGTTCCTTCTTTCCATATGTACTCGGACATTACTGGCCGAAAGCATCTAAGGCCGGTACCATCGCTTCTTTGCTTTGCGGAACGATTGTTGTCATATACCTTGAGCATATTTCAAAAGGTTATCTGTTCGGCTTTCACTTCAGTCAGGCAATTATCCCGGGGCTGGTATTTGCGTTTATCGGATTTATAGTATTTTCTATAATATTCCCACCGCAAAATCAGACTACCGAACTTATACATGAAGATGACGATTGATATAATTTAAAAGGCATAGCCCGTTAGCGGGCTATGCCTAATTGTCTGAATTTAGTTTGTTTTTTGTCTGAACTCTTCCCAAATCTTGTTGTGAAGCTCATTTGCATCATCACTAATATTTTCAATAAGTTCACCGTTTTCAATAAGTGAAACCTTATCCTCAGGGAATACTATAAGATTCTTCCAATCATCGGATACATACTGCTCTGCAGCCTTGTTTGTAACAAAATAGCCGATATACTCAAAGCACTTTGCCGCAACTTCAGGCTCATTTATATAGTCAAGGAACGCATAAGCCGCTGCCGAGTTCGGTGCCTTTAAAGGTATAAAGCTTGCCATTACACCGAAGCCCAGTCCCTCTTTCGGGTAAACCGCTTTAAGCTCAGGGTTTGCCTTAAGTGCCTGACTTACCTGTGAAGTATACATAAATGCGGCTCCTACCTCACCACTTAGCAAATAGTCCTGAAGATTGTTGTCATTGATGAGACGAATGTTAGGAGCAAGATTCATAAGCTTATCTCCTGCCTGCTGTATCTGTGTCAAATCATTTGTATTAAAAGAATATCCTAAAGTCTTCAGTGCAATACCGTCTATTACACGATAATTTCCTACAATACCTACATTTCCTGCCAACTCAGGCTTCCAAAGATCCTCATAACCTGTAAGCTCCGTCTTTACAGTCTCAGGATTGTATACAATCAACGGAATTCCTGCACCGTAAGGCAGAGTATACTTGTTGTCAGGGTCATAGAACTTGCTTTGGAACAGCGGATTGATATTGCCGTACGTGGAAATCTTCGACTTGTCAAGCTCGGTTACAAGACCGTCCTTTACAGCAAGCTGTACTATATAGTCATCTGCCACAACTACATCATAGTCACCGCCCTTTGTCTCTTCAAGCTTTGCAAGCATTGTCTCATCCAAGTCGAAGTTGGTATAATTTATCTTTACACCTGTCTTTTTTGTGAAGCCGTCCAACACTTCCTGTGGGAACATACCGTCCCAAGTATACAGATTAAGTGTGGTTCCCTTAAGACTCTCATCAGCTTTCCCTGCTTCGCTGCTTTGAGCCTGTGAAGAAGCCCCGGCACTGTTACCGCCCTTTCCGCAACCTGTAAGTGCAAGTATTGCACCAAGGCCTAACAAACATAATACCTTAGATTTCATTTAATTACCTCCAAATAAATGTTGTTGAAAAGTTATTCTTTCCTTGTTTTTTCTGAAATAAATATGATCAGCACGGTAATCACTAAGATAACAGTAGCAAGAGCATTTATTTCAGGGGTAATACCGGTTTTCATCTTTGTGTATATCTTGATTGCAAGAGTATTCACAGAAGGACCGGTAGTAAATATAGATATTACCACATCATCAAACGACATTGCAAACGATAATAGCAATCCCGATGCAATCCCCGGCAATATATATGGTAATGTCACATCTCTGAAAGTTTCAAATTCACTTGCGCCAAGGTCTCTTGCCGCCTCCTCAAGCGATAAATCCATTCCCATAAGTCTGGCTCTTACAATAAGGAACACATAAGGCACACAGAATGAGGCGTGTGCAATAGTCATTGTCACAAAACCGAAAGGCAGGTTCATATATGAAAATATAGCCATAAAAACCATTCCGAGTATAATCTCAGGAATCATTATAGGCAGAGATGCAAAATTACTGATAAAATCGTCAAAAAACAGTTTCTTTCCTCTCATTGCAAGTGCCGCACTCACACCTATTATAAGTGCAAGTACACATGCAAGAAACGCAAGTATTATACTGTTTAAAAGTGCTTTCTTTATATCTCCGTCTCTTAAAAGCATCTTATACCAATCAAGTGAGAATCCTTCCCAAACACTTGAAAGCTTTGACTTGTTAAAAGAATATACAATAGTCAAAATAATAGGGAGATAATTTAAAACAGTTATTACCGCCAAAAATACAACGGCAGCTTTTGATACCTTTTTCAAAATAATCCCTCCAATTCTCCTGTGCCTGAAATTCTTTTGTATATCCTAAGAAATAATGTTGTAAGCAACATCAGTATTACACTGAGTGCTCCCGCAAATGGAATATTTCTAAGTTTTGTCAGCTGCTCCACAATCACACTGCCTATAAGCACTATCTTGTTTCCTCCGAGAATATCCGAGATATAGAAAAGTCCCATACTCGGCACAAATGTAAGCACCACTCCGCTTAATAATCCCGGCATTGTAAGTCTTAGCGTAACTGTAAGGAATGCCTCCATTTTGCTTGCACCCAAATCTCTGGACGCTTCTATCAAACTCCAGTCCATCTTTTCCACACTTGAGTACACCGACAGTATCATAAAAGGCAGCAAAAAGTATACCATACCTACAAGTACGGCCGGATATGTATATAAGAGCTTTAGAGGTGACTTGGTTATTCCCAGAAACATCAAAAGTTTGTCAAGTACGCCGTTGCTTCTGAATATAATAATCCATCCGTTCAGCCTTATCAGTCCGCTTGTCCAAAACGGTATCATCAGAAGCATCATCATCCTTCTCTTCCACTTCATATCAAGTCTGCCCATAAAGTATCCGAAAGGATAACCTATCAGTATAACAAGTAGTGTAGAAGCCAGTGCAAGTTTTAAGGACTCCAAAAATATATTCAAATAAAAAGGTTCAAATACCTTCTTATAATTGTCAAGTGTAGGTGTAAGGTCAAATCCCCATGTACTCGCCTTAGTCAAAAAGCTGATTACTACCATATATACAAGCGGTAACACCACAAAAAGTAGTGTAAAAGTATATATAGGTATTCTAAGCAGATATTCTTTTATCTTTTTATTTTTCACCTTGTACCTCCACCATATCATTCTTATCCCAGCCGATACTTATCTCATCACCTACTTTCAGATTTATATTCATACCCATATGTGATGAGGTGATTTCCTGTCCGTCTTTTAATTTTACCTTTACTTTGGAAAGTCCTGCCGTAAAACTGTTTTCCATAACCACTCCGTCATAGTCTCCCACTCCGAGTCTTACATGCTCCGATCTTATTGCAAACAGTCTTTTACCGTCATTATACAGATTCGCTCCGCCTACAAACTCGGCAACAAAGGCGGTCTTCGGGGTGTCATATACTTCACTCGGAGTACCGATCTGCTCAATATTGCCGTTTCTCATCACCACTATTCTTGACGACATATTAAGAGCTTCTTCCTGATCATGTGTGATATATATAAATGTTATTCCAAGTGCCTTTTGAAGCTTCTTAAGTTCACTCTGCATCTGTCTTCTGAGCATAAGATCAAGCGCTCCTAAAGGCTCATCAAGTAAAAGTACACTCGGCTTATTTACAATAGCTCTGGCTATTGCCACTCTTTGTTTTTGTCCGCCTGAAAGCTGTGACGGATTTCTCTTTTCAAATCCTTCAAGCTGTACAAGTGAAAGTGCCTTTTCCACTTCAGCCTTTATCTCATTTGCAGGCAACTTCTTTAATTTCAATCCGTACCCGATATTTTTCTCCACATTCATATGAGGAAAGAGAGCATAGTTTTGAAATACCGTGTTTACATCTCTTTTTTCAGGTGCAAGCATTGTAATATCTTTGCCGTTTAATACCACCTTGCCGCCATCAGGTGTCAAAAGACCTGCAACTATTCTTATTGTGGTGGTCTTTCCGCATCCGCTTGAGCCCAAAAGAGTGATAAACTCTCC
>CAUQKD010000121.1:0-7332 GCA_963518365.1 uncultured Lachnoanaerobaculum sp.
TTTGTGGGGCTTATAAAATAATTATTTTAGGACATAATCATTTATGCTTGACAGCTATATTTAAAATTAATTGTAAAACTTGTAAGCAAAATTATAGGCTATCTATTATAAAGCCCTGATATACCCTAAACAAAATTTGACTACAGCTTAGATATTGCTTTTATATCCACCGCTGCAGCCATATAAAAAGTAATTTACTACTCTTTCAAAAGATAATCGTTATTAAGAACTTTCATAGACAGCGGGCCTGCTATGGTATTTGAATACACCGCCTCTATAGGTCTTATTACAATACCTTCCTTATTCTTGCCTGAAGCGTACTTTCCCTTTGCTCTTTCCAAAAGTTCATCAACGCTTTTATATTGAAACTCTTCTTCCACTTCCTCTATCGGAACCATATTTAAGCCAAGCAGTTTACATATCTCCTCGGTCTTATATAGGGAAAGCCTTTTATTTGTGTTCATATCCGTTACTGTAAATACATACCACTCAGGCTCGGTCAGCTTCAACCTGTTTTTTTGAATGCCGGGTCCGCAAAATTCACCTTGAATAGCTATGTTGTCAAGATTATTCTCTTTTAATCTCTCTTCTATTTTATGCTTATGGGCATATTTCCACATGGCACATTTATCATCATCTGCATATTCATAATTTCTGCCGCATACGCCGAAATGTTCACCTCTTTTGTACATAGTTACACTGCAGCCGTCCATTTTAGTACTTATATAGTATCCCTTTACAGCTTTAAACTCTTCTATCAACTCGGGATATGACTGTACTCTAAGTTCATCGGTTTTTGAGATCTCACTTGGAAACTCCGCAATAACTGTACCGTCATTACTTACTCTCTCCTCTATCTCCCATTTTCTTATTCCAAGAAGCTCGGTTACATCATCTCCTATTTCATATTCACCTTCAGGAAGTATTTCTAAAGGTTGTACCAGACCCTGTGAAATCTGTCCTCTAAATTTCATGGTCTTCAGTCTGAATCCTGCTCCCATTATTTCATTCTCTTTAAAGCTGCTCGCTCTTAAGAATTCAAAGCGTTCACATACGGGAAGAAACGAATCCACTTCCATGTATACACATTTATCGCCTATGCTGAATTGATCTTTGTTTGCAACACATTGCCATCCCAATACATGTACACATTCTATCTTTTCGGCACCTTCTATAGGTGTGATATTATGTACATACTGTATGGAGGCCAATTTTCTTTTTCCCATTATTCACCTCAACATAATAAAACTTTTTCTTTATACTCATTATAACAAAGATCAATCCGCTTTACACTATACCTGTAGTATACTCCCCTTTTCAGGCGGATATATCGGTGCAATAAGTTCAATACCTTGATTCATTTCCTTTATACATTCTCTGATATACTCCGACCTGAAGACTCCGCCTATATAGCTTAACTTTATTCTTTTGCCGGATTCAAAGTTTTTGCCTATCGCCTTTATATGCAAAGAAATCTCTTTAGCCGCAGCCAAAAAAATATCTCTCACACTCTCACTGTTCTCTACATACTTTGATGCGACCGCTGCCAACCCTGCAATTTTATCTCTGCTAAAGTCAGATGTAGCTATCATATTAAAGCCTATATAATCAAAATAATTCAGCACAAGATCTGATATTATACTTTTATCCAATCTGCCGTCTTCTTCCTTTAACGCTCTTGATATAAGTGCTTTTCCTATACTGTAGGCACTGCCCTCGTCACCGTATCTGTAGCCGAATCCTCCACACCTGAAAGTCTCATCACCTACCTTAGCCAAAGCAATGCTCCCGGTACCTGCAATCATAAGAATACCGTCCTCTCCCGCAAGCGCACCAAGCATTGCCGCATATGCATCTGAGTAAAGCTTAAACTCATCAAAAACCGCACCGAATTCATCTTCCAGTTTTTTTCTGTAATCTGCGTTTATACCGTATCCGCCAAGCCCTGCACCGACTTTCAAAACATAATCACTGTCATTTATATTCGCAAGTAATTTTTCTTTAGCTGTGTTAAGAACAGATACGGCTTCTTTAAAGCTTATCTGTGCCGGATGAATTGTAGCCATAGTGATTGATGCAATACTGTTCTTATCAGAATCAAAGAGGTCAAACTTTGTCTTTGTTCCGCCGCCGTCTATCCCTATATAATAAGTTTTTGTCATTATACTTCCTCTATCTTTGCTTCCTTCATCGCAAACTTCTGCCACGGTCTGATATAATCCAAAAGGAACAACTCATCCTTATCAATATGACCCACTACCGAGCTCATACCTGAATTTTCCATATCGCTTAGAGCAATCTGCAACTCACCTGCATAATGGCCGTAGAGAGAACTCTCTATTATAATATCACCTCTTTTTATAGGTACCGGATTTATCACCTCAAACTTTTCGCCCTTATACTTTACTCTGGAAGCGGTTGACCTTATAAAATTCTCAGATTTATCGCCTCTATTAAAATGCATCTCTTTAAGTACTATAGTCCTTTCAAGTTTTGGAAGTTCCGGCAATAACTCTACATCAAAGCATACTCTGTCAAGAGGTATACATTTAATATTCTAAAGTTCCTCATCGCTTGGATAGCAGTTTGATATGATTATATCGTCAATATCTCCAAGGGCAATCATATGCTTAAGTTGCTTGTCAATCCCCATATTTCTGTGCATTTCAAGGCTTGGCAATCCGAAATCTGTAGGCCAAGGTCCGAATGAACCTGTATTCCTCGTAGTTATAAAGGCTGCCGTATTAAGTCCGTACTTTTTAAATCTGCTTGTACAACTCTTAAAAAAGTTCAGTCCGAGTCCGCTGTAATTATGCGGATAAAAGTTGTGACATCCATAGAGATTGTACCTGTTCGGCTCATAGTTCATTATGGTGTCTATAGTGGACACATCATTTGACATATTTATCTCTATCTTCAGATTATATTCGTTGAAAGTCATCAAGGACTCTTCAAGTCCTGTAAAACCTATATCAAGCCTAAGACCGTCCGCACCTATCTCCTTAAAAAATCCCAAATCCTTATAAGAAATATTAAGCTTATCAAAAACAGCCGGTGATACATCAACTATTATTTCAAATCCCAAGCTTTTTGCATAAAGGTTAATCTCTCTAAAATCATGTATTATCTCTTCTTTTGATTTATTCACTGATAAAAGGCATGAGAAAATACGAGAAAAGCCGGAAGATCCGGCTTTCTTAATGTATTCAACAATATTTTCTACACTGTCTTTTTCAGGATAAATTGATATTCCAAGTCTACGCATAACTCTCCTTATCCTTATCTTTTTTATGCGGAAACTTCTCCGCTGTCCTCCAACTTCTTCAAGTCTGCATCATACTTATTGAAGAAAGGAAGGTAAATAAGTATTGACAATATTATCAACAGTACATTCAATATCAACGCTCTGATATCGCCGTTTGTTGCAAGGAATGCACCTATAGGTCCCGGCAAAGTCCACGGCACCGAAGCCACTACTCTGTTTACAAGTCCAAGCTCTGTTGCAATCCATGCGATTATTGCACAGATAATAGGATTGAGTACGAAAGGTATCAAAAGTACAGGGTTTAGAATGATTGGACAACCAAAAATCATCGGCTCGTTGATATTAAACAATGCAGGTACAAACGCTACCTTACCAAGTGTCTTTGCATACTGTGATCTTGATCTTAACAGAAGTAAAATTGCAAGTCCGATAGTTGTTCCTGAACCTCCGATGTAGATAAACCACTGATAGAAAGGCTCCGGAGCTATGTTTGGAATAGCTGCTCCTGCTGCAAATGCATTTGAGTTCTGCTCAAGAAGCATAAGCCAAACAGGTCTTGTAAGGCTTCCTACTACACTGCTTCCATGTATACCGAAACACCAGAAGAATGAGTCGAGGAATGTAAGAAGCAATACTGAAGGAAGTGTATCTGCAACATTTACTATAGGTCTGATAATAGAACCTACGATATCATGAACTTTTATACCGAGCCACATTGTGACTGTTGAGAAAAGAAGAAGAATGATAACTGTAGGTGTAAGTGCCTCAAAACTTCTTGCAACAGATTCAGGAACCTGTTCAGGCATTCTGATTTTAAAGCCTGACTTCTGTGTGAATCTGTAGATTTCTACAGCAATAAATGCTGAAATAATACCTACAAACATACCGTCCGAACCGATATATGACATACCCAGATGCCATCCTTCAGGAACGGCCTTAATATAATCAGCCAAAGCCTGATTGTTTGCAGCCAAGTTTGTAATTTCTTCAGTTGCCTCAGGTAATGATACAGGTACAACTGTCAAAAGAAACGCAAGCTCTGAAAGAATAGCTCCTGAAAGTCCGTCCAAATCATAGCTCTTTGCCAGTGAAAATCCGATTCCGAATACCGCATACAATGTCATAATATACATTGCCATACGATATGGAAGCAATATTCTGCCTGCGTTTGCCTTAATGAACTGTGCAATACCCCAGCTTGCCGGCATCTGGTTAGGTAAGAACGCAATTACAAGGAAAAGTGAACTTACTACTACGATCGGCAAAGTGGCGATAATACCGTCCCTTATAGCTCTTAAGTGCCTTTGCTCACTGAGCTTTGCCATTGGTGTACTTAGATTTTTGTCTAAGAATGCAGCAATTTTGTCAAACATTTTAGTTTCCTCCCGTTAACCCTTTCATTTGTGTATAAAGCTTAGGTCCACCCAGCGGTGAATAAGCCATAGGTTCAATAAGTGCACATGGAATATTCTGTGCATCCGCTGCAGCCTTGATGTTGTCGAATCTGTGACGAATCTGTGGTGCAACCATTACACAATTCCAACCGTTCTTTACCTCATCATCAACAGCCTGAGTACCGATTGCAAGCACTTCAATATCCTCTCCATGTTTTGCAGCCTCTTTTTTCAAAGCATTTACAGCGATTGTTGACGACATACCGCCTGAACAAACAAATAATACCTTCATATATCTCCTTCTTTCCAAATCTGATTTTATTTTCTTTTTATATCAGATTTTTTTGTTTTTAATGTAAAATATTTTACCACATATCATAAGAATTTACTAAAATATTTTAAAGCATTTTTAAGCTATTTATTAGCTTTCAGTAACTTCTTTATTGTAGCACTGACATTCAACTCATTATCCGAAAGTGTCTTTCTTGCCTTCAGTGCATCCACACCTGCAAGCCCCATCACTATGGCCACCTTAACATCATATCCCGACTCCTCCAAAAGCCTTTTTGAGTTTTCCTTATCTATGCCTGTAGCTTCACTTACTATATTGAGTGCTCTTACTCTGAGTTTTTCATTGGTTGTTGCCACATCTACCATAAGATTTTGATACACCTTGCCGATTTTTACCATAGTTGTGGTGGAAATCATATTTAACACCATCTTCTGTGCTGTTCCGGCTTTCATTCTTGTAGAACCTGTCACAGCTTCCGCTCCTACAACCACCTCTATAGGGGCGTCTGCAAGTGCTGATATCTTTGCATTCTTTACACAACTTACAGCTACCGTTTTTGCCCCGAGACTTTTTGCATATTCCAAACCGCCTATTACATAGGGAGTCCTGCCGCTTGCCGCAAGTCCTACCAAAGTATCCTTTTCATTTAGCCCCAGTTCCTTCAGATCATTTACGGCAAGTTCTTTTGAGTCCTCCGCGCCTTCTACAGCCTTTCGCATCGCCTTATCTCCGCCCGCCATAATACCTATTACCATGTCAAACGGTACGCCGTATGTAGGAGGGCATTCACTGGCGTCAAGTATACCAAGTCTTCCCGAGGTACCTGCACCTATATAAATAAGCCTTCCGCCTATTTTTATACTGTCAACCGCAAACTCTACCGCCTTTCCTATTTCAGGAATGGCAGGTTTTACACAGTCGGCTATCTTTTCATCCTCTTGATTTATCTTTTCAATAATTTCTACAGCGGAAAGTTCGTCAAGATTCATCGTGTTAATATTTCTTCTCTCTGTGTCCAAACTGTCAAGACTTAACACTGTTTTTCTCCTTTTCTATAAAATCCTTGTAGAATTTAAAACTCTTCTTTTTATATCTTTTATATGTACCGTTACCGAGGTTGTCGGCATCCACATATACCACTCCATATCTCTTGGTCATCTCAAGTGAACCGGCAGATACTATATCTACAATGCCCCAAAGCAAATACGCCAGACATTCCACACCGTCATCTATGGCAAGCTTTATCTGTTCAAAGTGGTCGCTTAAATACTGTATTCTATAGTCGTCATTTATGATATTGCCCTCTTCCAATACATCATTATATCCGAAGCTGTTTTCTGTAATCATTACAGGCTTTTTATATCTGTCATAAATCTTGTTCATGGAAATTCTCATTCCCACAGGGTCAATCTGCCATCCCCACTCATTCGCTTTCAGATACGGATTCTTTGTACTTACCACAAGGTTGCCTGCGGTCTTTTCCATTTCCTCGGATGCACATACATTTGACTGATAGTATGAAAATCCCACAAAATCGGCTGTATTGTTTTTCAGAAGTTTTTCATCTCCCGGTAAAAATTCCACTTTTACATTGTTGTCTCTAAAGTACTTCTTCATATAGTAAGGGTACTCACCTGCAGCCAAAACATCTGTAAAAAACCACTGATTTACCTGTTCATACTGTAATGTCTTTAACTGGTCAAGCGGATTGCATGAGTAACCGTAGTAACAAAAACATGCCGCCATACATCCGAATTTAACATTAAGCATCTTTCTTCCAAGCTCTATAACCTTTGCGGAAGCGATAAACTGATTGTGAAGTCCTGCAAATATATCGTTCAAATCATATCCGCTGCCACCCAAATTTTCGTCTCTTAGAAGTCCGAGACCGTTAAAAGGACTGAAAAAACCTGTATTTATCTCATTGAAAGGTACTACAAAATCAAGATATTCTTTAAACCTCTCAAATATAACCTTCGCGTACTTAAGGTACAAATCAACAAGTTTTCTGTTTTTCCATCCGCCGTATTTTTCCACCAAAGCAAGCGGAAGTGCATAATGTGTAAGACTCAGATATATTTTGATACCCTTTGACTTAAGCTTTTTTAAAATATTTCCGTACATCTTAAGAGCATCTTCATTCGGAGTCTCCTCCTCACCTGTAGGAAATATTCTTGACCATGCAATTGAAATTCTGTATATATCTATTCCCAGCTCACTGAGGTGCTCTATATCCTCATCTATATGTGAGAGTCCCTCACTTCCCTTTCTTCCCGGGAAAAAGTCTCCCTCCAAAGGATGTTTTGCCCTCTCTATATCGGCCTTTGTTAAAAGTCTTGTAGCTGTGGTGGCGTTGTCCGTTCTTTTTACATATCTTCTAC
>CAUQKD010000122.1:0-7292 GCA_963518365.1 uncultured Lachnoanaerobaculum sp.
CAGCAATATATTTATTTTTGCAGCTTAACGGTGAGGCGAGCGGATGTGCAGGCATTTATGGCTGAGCATCCTGAGTACACAAAGGCAAACAGATTTAAAGATATTGAAGTAAAAGTCTATATATAAAGTTCTGCGAGGGAAAGCATTTATTGCTTTCCCTTGTTTAATGTTTGGGAATAAGCACTTTTTATAAGTGTTTGTTCCCTTTTTTATACCTATAAGGAGGTTCAATATGAAGAACACAGCGTTAAGTGCAGAAAATAATAGTAAACGGTCTATTATATTTAATAGCGAAGCACATGAAAAATTCTACTATGAAAAACTAAAAGAAGTAAGGGAACAAGATGCCTACCATAAGGCACTTTGCTATTGTCTGGGTATCAGCCCTGATACGAGAAGAAATATTAACAGTATTTATGATTTTAAGACCGGTGATATAAAGACCGAGTGTTTGTGTGAGGGGTGGCAAACAGGTAGCAGTATGAAGGTGGTGAGACTGGCATTTAACCTTTATTGTAACACTACACCAAGTGTAGATGATTATAAAGAACCGGAAGAACAGATGGATGAGTGTATGAAGTATACAGTAGAAGATTTGTTTTGCTGTACTTATGCACCATTTTTTTGGCAAGCGATACAGATTCGCTATCCTGACTACGCTAATTATAATTGTGAGATATAAGCTTTATTGGAGGTGCAAACTAATGCTAAAAATCAGATTAATGGGAACAAAGAGTGATATTGCATGGTTTCAAAAAATATTAAGCAGTAATAATAAAATAGAAGTTCTGGAGATATCAGAGCTTTATAGCAATAAGGGAACAAGGAAATATTACAGGGCTTATGCACAAGTGCAGAAAGTAAATTTGAAAAAAGACAACTAAAATAGTAGAACAATAGGAGAATTATATCATGTGTAGAGTTATAGCTATTGCAAATCAAAAAGGTGGAGTTGGAAAAACCACAACAACAAGTAACTTGGGAATTGGACTGGCAAGGCAAGGAAAGAAGGTTCTGTTGATAGATGCAGATGCACAAGGAAGCCTTACGGCAAGTCTTGGGATTAGGGAGCCGGATAGATTGGAAATTACACTTGCAACTATAATGGGAAACATTATTAATGATGAGGAAATAAGATCAGATTGTGGAATTTTAAGCCATGATGAAGGAGTTGATTTTATACCCGGAAATATAGAACTTTCAGGTTTGGAAACTTCACTTATTAATGTGATGAGTAGAGAAACAGTACTGAGAACCTATATAGAGTTGCAGAGAGACAATTATGATTATATTTTGATTGACTGTATGCCATCCCTTGGAATGATTACAATAAATGTTTTTACTTGTGCAGATAGTATTTTAATTCCTGTACAGGCGGCATATTTACCTATAAAAGGCTTGGAACAACTTATTAAAACCATAGGGAAAGTAAAGCGTCAGATTAATCAGAAACTTGAGATTGAGGGGATTTTGCTAACAATGGTTGACAACCGTACCAATTATGCAAAAGATATCAGTAATCTGCTTATTGAAAATTATGGGAGTAAAGTTCATATATTTGAAAACAGTATCCCAATGTCGGTAAGGGCAGCGGAAATTTCTGCGGAAGGTGTGAGCATATACAAGCACGATCCGAATGGGAAAGTGGCAAGTGCATATCAGTCATTGACAAAGGAGGTGCTTTGCAATGAATAAGACGGGAAGTGCTACAAAGGTAAAGCTTAACAGCTTTGATGATTTATTCGGGATTGAGCAGACACAGTCAGGAATAGAGCAAGTACAGGAAATTGCATTAACAGAACTTCGTGGTTTCAAAGAACATCCGTTTAAGGTATTGGATGATGAAAAGATGCAAGAGATAATTGAAAGTATTAGAGAGTATGGAATATTGATGCCGGGTATTGCAAGACCGATGAAAGGCGGCGGTTACGAAATTATCGCCGGACATCGTAGAAAATATGCATGTGAAATGGTTGGACTCTCTACAATGCCGATGTTTATTCGTGATTATACAGATGATGAAGCTACAATTATCATGGTAGATT
The DNA here is from genome assembly GCA_963518365.1 of uncultured Lachnoanaerobaculum sp. GTDB lineage: Bacteria > Bacillota > Clostridia > Lachnospirales > Lachnospiraceae > Lachnoanaerobaculum. Next base: position 2,046 of record CAUQKD010000122.1, read on the forward strand.
CTAATATTCAGAGAGAAGATATTCTGCCAAGCGAGAAATCAAAAGCGTACAGAATGAAATACGATGCAATGAAACATCAGGGAAGTAAAGCAGGTGGACTTACACTTGGAGAACTTGGAGAAGCGGCAGGAGAGAGTGCAAAGACTGTTCAGAGATATATATGGATTTCACGCTTGGCGGATGAGTTGCTTGATATGGTGGATACAAAGAAAATAGGTATTATACAGGCGGTTGATTTATCATTCTTATCAGAGGATGCACAGCAATGGGTTTTGGCTGTAATACAGGAAACAAATGTTATTATTACAACTCAGCAGAGTGCCATGCTCAAGGAAAGCGATAAAAAGGGGGAGCTTACACTTCCGATGGTTCGTATGCTGCTTGAAAAAGAGAAAACTGTGGAGCGAAAGGTTATTATAAAAGCAGAGCGTATCAACAGTTATTTCCCTGTAACATATAGCAGGAAAGAAATAGAGAACATTATTTATCAGTTATTGGATAACTGGAAGAACAATCAGTAGAAAGGAGGAGCCGGGAATGAGTGAAATATTACAACTGGATTATTATTATGGGATTGAAGCGGAGCAGTTCTCATTCTATAGAGTTCCTCGCTTGCTTATTAAGGATGAACGATTTAAGAAATTATCAAGTGATGCAAAACTTTTATATGGCCTGATGCTTGATCGTATGTCCTTATCTATAAAAAATAAATGGTTCGATGATAATAATAGAGCATATATAATATATACTATAAATAGTATTATGGAAGATTTGGGATGTGGAAAGGAAAAGGCGGTTAAGGTTCTTGCAGAGCTGGACAATATTAAGGGAATTGGTTTGGTGGAAAAAGTTCGTAGAGGATTGGGCAAACCGGATATTATATATGTCAAGAATTTTGCTTCGCCGGAAGGAAATGTAGATAAAAAAGAGGCAGTAAATACTGATAAAATCACTGAAGTCGGAAAATCGGACTTTAGGAAGTCGGAAAATCAAACTTCTAGAAGTCAGAAAACAGGACTTCAGGAAGTCGGAAAATCAGACCTCAAGAAGTCAGAAAATCAAACCTTTGGAAGTTCGGAAATCGAAACTCAAGAAGTTGGAGAATCGAACCCTAATTATACTAAATATAATAAAACTGATTTAAATTATATTGAGGAGAGTTATATCAATTCTATCATTCAATCCGGTTCAGAGAAGAATGATGTGATAGATGATGTACAGAAATGCATAGAACTGATCAAAGAAAATATCAGTTATAATCATCACATGCAATATGATAGTTATGGAGAAAAAGAACTCTATGATGAACTGTTTCAAGTAATATGTGAGGTAGTATGTGTGAGGCGTCCAACAATCAGGGTAGCAGGAGAAGAATATCCGTATGAGCTTGTAAAATCAAGATTTTTGAAACTGGAAAGCAGCCATTTGGAATATGTGATTGAATGTATGAAGAATACAGCCACTAAAATCACAAATATCAAGGCATATATGATTACGGCACTTTATAATGCAACCACTACAATAAATCATTTTTATCAGCAGGAAGTAAATCACGATATGTATGGAGGAGGCTGGTGTAAAAAGGATATTATTTAAGGTAATGCTGTTATTGCTTTTGATTGTAGTGTAGAATAAAATACAAGGTATATAAAGAAACTGTGTATCTGCTTTTTTATAACTTCTGGTCATAATGTCCAGAAGTGGGAAGGAAGAAAAAATGATGCAGGTAAGTGAAGATTATAAGGTATGACGACATAATGGTTGCAGTGGGAAAAAGGTATAATAGTTATAATTTATTTAAGAATTGAGAGGTGATTTTGTGTCTAAAATAAATGTTGAAGGATCTGAAATCAGCATTATAGCCATAGATGATAAAGATTATATTTCTTTAACTGATATGGTAAGAAATATTGAAAACGGTTTAGCTTTAATCGAGAAGTGGCTAAGAAATAAAAATACAATAGAGTTTTTAGGTATTTGGGAGGAAATGTATAATCCTGATTTTAATTCCCTCGAATTCGAGGGAATTAAAAATGAAGCCGGACTGAATCGCTTTGTTTTATCGGTAAAACAGTGGGTAGAAAAAACCAATTCTATCGGTATTGTTGCAAAAGCAGGAAGATACGGAGGAACTTACGCACATAAAGATATTGCTTTTGAGTTTGCTTCTTGGGTATCCCCATACTTTAAGCTGTATTTAATAAAAGAATTTGAACGCTTAAAAGAAGAAGAACAAAAGAAGCTCGGTTGGGATATAAAAAGAAATTTGGCAAAAATCAATTATAGGATTCATACTGATGCTATAAAGAATAATCTTATACCTGAAAAACTGCAAAAGGAAAAAATCAACTTTATTTATGCAAATGAGGCTGATATTTTGAATATGGCTTTGTTTGGAATGACTGCAAAGGAATGGAGAGATGAAAATCCAAATTTAAAGGGAAATATCAGAGATTATGCGGATATATCTCAACTTGTTTGCCTTTCTAATCTCGAAAACCTAAATGCAGTATTTATAAATGAAGGGATGAAACAGTCGGACAGATTGGAAAAATTGAATTCTATTGCAATTGAGCAGATGAAAATATTATCTGAAGCTGAAAGTGTAAAAAAGCTGAAGTAAAATGAATCTTAAAAGAATCCTGTAAAGAGGTAATTAGAGTAAAATCTAACTACCTTTTTTCTTGTAATAGATGAAGGGAGGTAAACTATTGATCAATGAAGAAGTAAACAGACAAGTAATTGCTATAGTAAAAAGTGGAAATATAAAATCTGCCAAAATGGTAATAGACCTTATGAAAAAAATGTTAAATATGGCAGCCAAAAAAGGGAAAAGTCTAAAGGAATTTATAGAAGAAAAGAAACCGACAACCGTAAAAGATTTGGTGAAGAAAGGGAAGGTTGAAACCTTAGAACTAAATGACCTTGATTTTAAAGGCTTAAAAAGAGAGCTAAATAAAAACGGAGTAAAATTCAGTATAAAAAAAGATCTTACTACAGGAAATAATATCATCTTCTTTCAGGCAAAGGATGAAAAGGTCATGGAGCAGGCGTTTAAAGAAGCAGTAGAAAAATTTGCCGGAAAGAATAAGAAAAGAGAATCGGTAATGGGTAAACTAAATCAATTCAAAGAAAAGGTGAAAAACGCACCTAAGAAAGATAAAATCAAAGAAAAGCTTAAAGAACAGAGTTTGTAGAAGGAGGGGAAAACACGAAGATATTAGAAGCAATACTAAAAGATATAAAAAATATATTTCATATAAGAGATAAGAAAAAGTTTGTAATTCAAAACTTACCTTATCTCTTTTTATTTTATCCGGGAAACATCCTATCAGCACATGTTAGAAGTTATATAGGCGGAGATATTTTTGATAAGATTTTTAAGGCGATTTTAGAAATTGGCAAAATAAGTTTTATTCCAAGTATTCATTTAATAGATATAATGGTGGGAATAATAGTAGCAGCCCTAATCAAAGTAATTGTCTACACCAAAGGAAAAAATGCCAAGAAGTTTAGGCAAGGCAAAGAATATGGTTCAGCAAGATGGGGGAACTCAAAAGATATAGAGCCATATGTAGATGAAAAGTTTGAAAATAACATTCTTTTAACTGATACGGAAAGACTTACCATGAATGGTAGACCTAAAAATCCTAAATATGCAAGGAATAAAAATATACTGGTGGTGGGAGGATCAGGAAGCGGAAAGACCAGATTTTTTTTAAAACCCAATCTTATGCAAATGCACTCATCCTATGTTGTAACAGATCCTAAGGGTACCGTTCTCATAGAGTGTGGAAAGATGCTTGAGAAAAACGGATATGATATTAAAGTGCTAAATACTATAAATTTCAAAAAATCCATGCACTACAATCCATTTGCATACCTAAGAAGTGAGAAAGATATTCTAAAGCTTGTACAAACCATTATAGCTAATACGAAAGGCGAAGGAGAAAAATCCAGTGAGGATTTTTGGGTGAAAGCAGAACGCCTTTATTACACCGCACTGATTGGATATCTTTATTATGAAGCACCGGAGGAAGAGCAAAACTTTGAAACACTGCTTGCTTTTATTGATGCCAGTGAGGTAAGAGAAGAAGATGAAAACTTTAAAAATGCAGTTGACTATATCTTTGATGCACTGGAAAAAGAAAAGCCGAATCACTTTGCGGTAAAGCAATACCGTAAATACAAGCTTGCAGCCGGAAAAACTGCAAAGAGCATATTGATTTCTTGCGGTGCAAGGCTTGCTCCATTTGATATTGAGGAGCTTAAAAACCTTATGGAGTATGATGAGATGGGGATTGATACCATTGGAGATAAAAAAACAGCCTTATTTATTATCATATCCGATACCGATGACACATTTAACTTTGTAGTGGCAATGATGTATACTCAGCTATTTAATCTACTTTGTGATAAGGCAGATGATGTCTATGGCGGCAGACTTCCCGTTCATGTAAGGTGTTTATTGGATGAGTTCAGTAACATCGGTCAGATTCCAAAGTTTGAAAAGTTAATTGCAACCATTCGTTCAAGAGAAATATCTGCAAGTATAATCCTTCAAGCAAAATCACAACTTAAAGCTATATATAAAGATAATGCCGATACGATTTCAGGCAATTGTGATAGTGAATTATTTTTGGGTGGAAAGGAAGGAACAACCATAAAGGAGTTGTCCGAGAACTTAGGAAAAGAAACCATAGACCTGTATAACACATCGGAAACAAGGTCAAATCAAAAATCTTTCGGACTGAACTATCAAAAACTTGGAAAGGAACTGATGAGCAGGGATGAACTTAAAGTGATGGACGGTGGGAAGTGCATACTGGAGATAAGAGGAGCAAGACCTTTTTATTCAGATAAATTCGATATTACAAAGCATAAAAATTATAAGATGCTTTCAGACTACAACAAGAAAAACACCTTTGATATAGAAAAATATTTAAAAAGAAGAGATAAGGTCAAATTAAAAGAAGAAATGAGGGTAAAAGTAGTGGAGGTTGATAGGTAAGATTAAGAATAACTTTAGTTCAAAATGAGCAAAAGTTATTAATTGATAGATTTTGGAAGGAATATTAAGAAATGGATGAATGGGAAAATATAGAAATGAGAATTAAAAAAGCAGGGAAGAGGTTAGGGCAGATAAAAATAAGGATAAGCATATTAAATCAAAAGCTCAAACATCTAAAAGATAAGAATGAATTTCATAAAGCATATAGCAGCCAAAGTAAAGGATTAAGATAAATC
>CAUQKD010000123.1:0-7270 GCA_963518365.1 uncultured Lachnoanaerobaculum sp.
CTCTTATAGATAACGGTAGAAGAGGAAGACCTGTTACAGGTCCGGGAAACAGAGCGCTTAAGTCACTTTCGGATATGTTAAAGGGTAAGCAGGGACGTTTCCGTCAAAACCTCCTCGGAAAGCGTGTTGACTATTCGGGAAGATCCGTTATCGTAGTAGGGCCTGAACTTAAGATATATCAGTGCGGTCTGCCGAAAGAGATGGCTATTGAGCTGTTTAAGCCTTTTGTAATGAAAGAGCTTGTAGAAAAGGGTACCGCACACAATATAAAATCCGCCAAGAAGATGGTAGAGAGAATGCAGACTGAAGTATGGGATATCCTTGAGGATGTTATCAAAGAGCATCCTGTAATGCTCAACAGAGCGCCTACACTTCACAGACTCGGTATTCAGGCATTTGAGCCTGTACTTGTAGAGGGTAAGGCTATCAAGCTTCATCCGCTTGTATGTACCGCTTTCAATGCCGACTTCGACGGTGACCAGATGGCTGTCCACCTTCCTCTTTCAGTAGAGGCACAGGCCGAGTGCAGATTCTTACTTCTTTCACCGAACAACCTGCTTAAGCCTTCAGACGGCGGACCGGTTGCCGTGCCTTCACAGGATATGGTACTCGGTATATACTATCTGACACAGGAAAGACCGGGAGCAAAGGGAGAAGGTAAGTTCTTTAAGAGTGTAAATGAGGCAATACTTGCATATGACAACAAGATTGTTACATTGCATTCAAAGATAAAGGTCAGAATGACCAAGGAACTTGAAAACGGAGAGATTTTGTCGGAGACTGTGGATTCTACAGTAGGTAGACTTTTATTCAATGAGATAATACCTCAGGACCTCGGATTTGTGGACAGAAGCATTCCGGGCAATGAATTAAAGCCTGAGATTGATTTCCTTGTAAAGAAAAAGCAGTGTAAGCAGATCCTTGAAAAGGTTATCAATGTACACGGACTTTCAAGAACGGCGGAAGTGCTTGATGATATAAAGGCAATCGGATACAAGTATTCGACTATTGCTTCTATGACGGTTTCCATTTCAGATATGACTGTGCCTGCAAGTAAGCCTGAGCTTATAAAGAATGCACAGGCAACCGTAGACAGAATTGCAAAGAACTTCGCCCGTGGATTTATCACTGAAGAAGAGAGATACAAGGAAGTTATAAAGACTTGGGATATGACCGATAAGCAGCTTACAAGAGACCTGCTTGACGGACTTGATGCATACAACAACATCTTCATGATGGCGGACTCAGGAGCGAGAGGTTCAGATAAGCAGATAAAACAGCTTGCAGGTATGCGTGGTCTTATGGCGGATACAACAGGTCATACTATCGAGCTTCCTATCAAGTCAAACTTCAGAGAGGGTCTTGACGTTTTGGAGTACTTTATCTCGGCACACGGTGCGAGAAAAGGACTTTCAGATACAGCTCTTCGTACAGCCGATTCAGGATACCTTACAAGAAGACTTGTAGATGTTTCACAGGATTTGATAGTTCGTGAAACAGACTGCTGTGAGGGCAAGGATATTCCATATATGGAAATCAAAGCATTCTCGGACGGCAAGGAAGTTATAGAGAGTCTTGAAGAGAGAATCACAGGCAGATATATTGCGGAGACCATCACGGATCCTGATACAGGAGAGGTTGTTATCAAAGCAAACCATATGTGTACGCCGAAGAGAGCGGCTACAGTAATGAAGGTGCTTGAGAAGCTTAACAGAGACAGCGTAAAGATAAGAACAATACTTTCATGTAAATCACATACAGGTATTTGTGCTAAATGTTACGGTGCGAACATGGCTACAGGACAGGCTGTACAGGTAGGTGAGGCTGTAGGTATTATTGCAGCACAGTCTATCGGTGAGCCTGGTACACAGCTTACCATGCGTACATTCCATACCGGAGGTGTTGCCGGTGGAGATATCACACAGGGTCTTCCTAGAGTCGAGGAGCTTTTCGAGGCAAGAAAGCCGAAGGGTCTTGCAATCATCACAGAGTTCGGCGGTGTTGTAGAGCTTAAGGATACCAAGAAGAAGCGTGAAATTATTGTTACAAATAATGAAACAGGCGAGTCAAAGGCATATCTTATACCATACGGTTCAAGAATCAAGGTGTCAAACGGTGATGTGCTTGAGGCAGGTGACGAGCTTACAGAAGGTAGTGTAAACCCACACGATATCCTCAAGATTAAGGGTGTTCGTGCCGTTCAGGATTACATGCTTCGTGAAGTTCAAAGAGTTTACAGACTTCAGGGTGTTGAGATCAACGATAAGCATATCGAGGTTATCGTTCGTCAGATGCTTAAGAAGGTAAGAATAGAAGAGAACAATGATGCGGATGTACTTCCGGGAAATTCTATGGATGTTCTGGATTACAACGATATGAATGAGAAGCTTGTTGCAGAAGGTAAGACTCCTGCAGAGGGTAAGCAGGTAATGCTCGGTATTACCAAGGCATCACTTGCAACAGACTCATTCCTTTCAGCTGCATCCTTCCAGGAGACTACAAAGGTTCTTACAGAAGCCGCTATCAATGGTAAGGTTGATCACCTTATCGGACTTAAGGAAAACGTACTTATCGGTAAGCTTATACCTGCAGGTACAGGTATGAAGAGATACAGAAATGTAACTTTGAATACAGATGAGTTAATCGGAGAAGATGACGAAATAATCCTAAGTGAGGACGATCCTGCACTTCTTGATATTAAGGATGAACTTATAGCCGATGCCAGGGAAGCCCTTGAGCAGGAAGAAAAGGCACATGAGAAAGAGACCAAGAAGGAAGAATTTTCTGAAGAAACTTCACAAGAAGAGTCTAACGAAGATGAGCCTGCAAAAGAAGAGCTTGTAGAAGATAACGCAGAGGATTCTGCAGACGAGAGTGCGGAGTCTGTATCGGATGAAGAAACGGACGGAGCAACAGATACTGAAGAATAAAATAGCCGGTTACGGTTATATAGATAAGAGAGACTGCCAAAGGGCGGTCTCTTTTTTGTTGGTTCTGTAAGGGATGGAATCCTAATTATTTCGGATGCGGCAAAAAGAGCAGGTATGAGCGAAGAGAGATTCAGAGGATATATTAAATAGTATAGTAAGCTTTAAGTATAGAAATTATCAGACAAAAAGTTTGGACTTTAAGAAAGCGTCTTAAAGTCCAATTTTCCATAGCCGATTCCGGGGTCACCGTATTTTTTTATATATTCCTTTAGTCTCAAAATAAGGCTCGATGTTGATTTATAAGAGTATTCACCAAGCACTCTTTGACTTGCCTGAGGAAAGTCATAGTTGATATATTCTATATTGAATAGTGATTGAAATTTTCGAATACCGCTGTCTTCATCCAGTAGAGGAAGTATATTGGGGCTTAGTAGCCATGAAGAACAGTCACATTTCTTATATTCTGAAAAAATCTTACCGGCAAGTATAATAGATCTTTTACAATCATCAATATCAAGTTTCTTGCCCTCAGGAATATGTATATGTACAATATTACCTACAGCATCCGGCTCAAATTGTAGCCTGCCGAGGCGAAATATATTACCCTTTATTGAATTTGCAACCCACAAAGCTTCTGTAAGCCCTATCTTACCGGTTTGCCTTCTATATACTTCCTGCCATATTTTAATGTCCGACATGGTATCAAAATAAATTTGTTCAAGTGCCGCCTTGTTATTGTAAAGGCTTGTAACATTGGTTGATTTTAGATTTAAACTATCGGTAAAAATATCAAAGTTATCACAGGCAAACAGAACATAGAGTTTTAGTAAAAAACTTTCATCATATTTATCCTGCTTACAGTGCTTTATTAAAAAATCGGTATTCACATCAAACAGCTTTTTGCAATAATTGTATTCTGAATCTTCAATGTTATAACTGTTTAAATAATCTATAATATCTTGGCAAAAGCCGGATTTATTCAAAAAATAGTTTAATTTTAACATTATCCTTTTACAGAGCCTTTCATCATTCCTGAAGTTATATATTTTCTAAATATAAGAGTTATTATGGCAGGCGGTATTATGGCAAGTATACCTGCCGCCGCACTTAGCCCGTAATGTACAGTATCCTTTGTTATAAACTCGGATGTAACGATAGCAATAGGTTTTGTATCAGCATTTGAAGCAAGTATAAGAGGTATTTGAAATTGGCTCCATGTACTTAAAAATATAATGATAATTGATGTAGCTATTAAAGGTAGTGAAAGCGGAAGTATAATATATATAAATGTTGATAATTTATTACAACCGTCAACCATAGCAGCTTCATCTAAATCTTTAGGTATAGTTACAAAGTAGTTTGACATGAGCCAAACTATAACAGGAAGATATGATGTGACATATACAAGACTGAGTGCGTACATATTATTTAACAACTTAAATTGTATAAACATCTTATATATAGGTATAATAGTCGCCATAACAGGAATTGCCATGGTAATCAATAATGTGTTCTTTATAAGGCTTCTACCATAAAAATTAAACCTGCTAAGAGGATATGATGATAACAATGATATCGGTATACATATAATTATAGTGAGTATACTTGATATTATTGCATTTCTTATACCTGAAAATAACAGACTTCCCTGCCTTGAACCGAAATTTAAAAGTGTAGTATAGTTTTTTAAGTTTAATATCGGCGGGATAAAATTAAGGCTTTTTTCCAAGACCATTGAATCAGGTGTAATCGATATAATGAATGTCCAGGCGAAAGGCCCAAGATAAAATAATATGAAAATAGACAGTGCAATTATATAAAGTAACTTTTTGAATAATCTCATATTCAGTAATCGACCTCCTTATTTAAACTTCTTATGTAGAAAATACCAAGTAATATAGCCATAATCATTACAATATAAGTGTACGCACTACCTTTACCGAAATCTAAAAAGCTGAAAGTGGTAAGATAACTGTCTATAAGAACACTCTTACCTACATCAGAATATCCGTTCAGCGCTACAATCTCATCAAAAACATTTATTGCGCCTATTGAAGTTTGTGTAATTCCTATAGCCAGAAACGGAAGCATAAGCGGGAGAGTGATTTTTTGAAAAATATAAATACTTCCGGCACCGTCTATCCTGGCTGCCTCTATCAAGTGCTCATTTATAGAATGTCGGCCTGACAGACAAATCAGTGTCATGAAAGGTATCAGTCTATACGATGTTACAAATGCAACTATTATAAGTAAGCTTATTTTATTATCAAGCCATGAAACCGGAGAGTTCAGTATTCGCATATTTATCAGCAATTTATTCAAAAAACCATAACCTGAGTAGAATACAAACTTCCAAAGCAGTGCATTAACAAAAGGAGGAACTGCCCATGGTATAATGGATATAGCAAGAAGCAGGCCTGAAAATCTTACCTTTATATTGAGAAAAAGTGATACGGCTATGGAAATAATTGTAGTAAAAAGTACTACAAGCAGCAGTATAAATATTGTATTATACAGGCTGCTGTGAAATGATTTTGAAAATAAGATGTTTATATAATTTTTAAATCCTATAAACTTAACGGCATTAGGTTTGCTGAGCTTCCATTTTTTCATACTGTATGAAAAGGTAATTATTATAGGATATATCACCAGTGCAAACATAATAAGAAGCATAGGTGAGAGTAATGTATAAGCAAATTTTTCTTTCTTCATAGTATTTATTTTTCATATAAAATATATTAGCTTAGTACTTCGATCGAATCAGTACTAAGCTAAAAAAGTTAAAAGTTACTTGTTTTCAGAGATAATTTCTTTAATTTTGTCATTCATTTGTGTGAACGCTTCATCAACATTAAGATTTCCAAGTGCCATACCGTTTACTGCATTGTATATGGCATTACTCATTTCATTGTAATAAACAGGAACACCATGTGGGAAAGGTGAAGCAATAAGCTTTGCCTGATCTATCATAGCACCCGGATTCTCGATTTTTCCTTCAGAAACCAGCTTTTCCAAAACGGAGTTTCTTGTCGGCAGATTTCCCAGTTCTTCATTAAGCTTTTCCTGAATGTCGGCTGAAGTGTACCAGTCTATAAATTTTCTTGCAGCTTCTTTATTTTTTGAAAACTTTGTTATTCCAAGCGCTTCAGGAAGTGCCATAGTGTGTTTTGCGGTATCTGATTTTCCAGGCATAAGTATAGGCGTAACCTCACCTACGACCTTACTTTTTTCTTTATTTTGTACTGTACTTATATATGAAGTAGGTCCGGTCAAATAACTTGCGCTACCGTCGGTAAGTCTCTCATAGGTCTTGCCGCCGTCAGCTGTTTTATCGGCAGGGTCAATAAGGTCTTCTTTTATCAGTTTATCGTAAAAATTAAGAGCATCTTTCACTGAAGACTCGTTCAATGTACCGTCGTCGTTAAATACTACATCATTCATTGTATATGCAGTCCATATAAGTCCTGTACTTGCTTTTTCCTCAGCAGTAAGAACAAGCGGATAAGGATGTTCGGCGATACCCGCATCTTTTATTGCCTTAACTGCCGTATAGACTTCATCATATGTTTTTGGTGCCTGAGTAATACCGGCTTCGGCAAATTGTTTTGTATTATAATATGCTATTCTGTAGTCATTAGAATATGGTATTGCAAGAATCTTCCCGTCTACAGAAAATGTGGAAAGAGTGGTCATATCCTCCCTGAGCGAGTCGTCAACAGTTAGAGGTTCAAGCCAATCGGCCTCATTGAATTCACCGACCCATGACCAGTCAACTTCTACAACATCTGCGCTTGCTTCCCCACCGCTTGAAGCTATAGAAATTTTATCCCTTATAGCATCCCAGTCAACTTGATTGATTGTTACATTTATTCCTGTTTCTTTTGTGAACTCTTGTATAAGTGAATCTGAAGGTACTGCCCATTCAGGAATCATAACAGTTAATGAATCGGAGCCTTTTTTACTCTCATCACTGTTATCAGAGGTGTTTTGGGTATCTGCTGTAGTTGTCTGCTTTTTTGTATCGGTTGAGCAGGCTGATAGTGACAGTGTCATCAATGTGATTAAACCTATTGATGCAATTAGATTTTTTTTCATAAACTATTGTATATGTATTACATATCCTTTCTTTGATTATAAAATATTTTAAAAGTATAACAAAAAACAGCAATAAATTCTATTTATATTCAAAAAACAGATAGATAATGTAATATAATTTAAAAGATATATAAATGATTATACAGGGTATATTTCCTGCAAAAATAATCAAGTTTTTTGTAAAATTCTTAGGTGTCAAGCATAAATGATTATGTCCTAAAATAATTATTTTATAAGCCCCACAA
>CAUQKD010000124.1:0-7141 GCA_963518365.1 uncultured Lachnoanaerobaculum sp.
CTATCGGAATGATAGTTTCTAAATTTAAAGGAAGTTTTAGTTGATATCCTTCCTCGTTCAAAGTATAATCTTTGTGTAATAATATATGGGTTTGCATACATATATTTTACACTATCAGCCGAACTTTTCTAAGTCCGGCTGTAATTTTTTTATTAAAAAGAGGCTGCACACTAATCACTTAGTGCGACAGCCCCTTTTCATATCAGGCTCATTTTTTCTTAAGAGAACAAAAGAAAGTGCAACAAAAAAGTATGCAAGCACAGCCCCGAAACTTCCTATATTTGTAAGCCATGTGAGCGTTTGCTGACCGAAAAACGGAGCTATCATTGAAAGCACACCTACAAATATTATTGCTATATAAGGCGTTTTGTATTTCTTATGAAGCTTGAAAAATGCCTCAGGTATAAGCCTGATTTCAGATAAAACAAATATAGCTCTGCTTCCGCCTATAAAAAAAGAATTCCAGCTGCTGAGTATACCTGGCGCACCTCCAATTATAACGACGTCCGCCGCAATCCTTTGATTGTTGCAAAGCTTTTTCATAGCATCCGCCGTTACAAGCTTTGCCAATAGCATTTTATCGGCATTCATAGCAAGTAAAACCGCAAAAATTATAGCTATATACCAAACCGCCGCCATAGCGATGGAAAAAATCATTATTCTGCCTACCTTTTTAAACGGGACTTTAATCTCTTCCGCAGCCTGAGGTATGACGCCGAAACCCAGAAACATAAAAGGTGTCATTACAGTAACACTCAAAATTCCCTTATATCCGTCTACAAATAACGGCTTCATATTATCCACATCCCCTTTTACAACTGATAATGCAATCAAAGCAATACCTATAAATGCAATTATATAGGTCAGAAGATTTTGCAGTTTGGCAATGGTCCCTACACCTCTTATATTAATCAAGGTAAGTACAAGTGCCGAAATCGAACCGATTGCCACCCAGGAAGTGTACACATCAAAGCCGGCTACAGTATACATATAACCTTTCATTATACCCGGTAATATATACTGAAGCACCGACGGCAATGCACAGGTTTCAAAGGCGGCAACTCCGACATAGCTTAATATAAGTCCCCAGGTACAGATAAAAGAGCCGTTTTTGCCCATTGCCCTCATACTGAATTGTTGTTCTCCCCCTGTGAAAGGCATTGCACTTGTAAGCTCCGCATAAACCAAACCTTCAAATACAATCATAAATGCGGCTATCAAAAAAGATATCATAGCTCCCAAAGAGCTTGCACTGTTTACCCATGAACCTACCAGTACAACCCAGCCCTATACAATCATTGCACCGAAAGCTATTGCAAAAACATCTTTTTCTTTTAAAATTCTGTCAAACCGCTTTGCCTCATTATCACTGACTTTTTTTCATTATTCACGTTTACCTACAATCAACTAAATATTTCAAAGGCCTCTAAAGATTTGTACAAGATAACTAAACTACTAATATGATAACAGTAAATTTTAATATAAGCAATACTAAAATATAATTTGCCATTGACAAAGAAAATATATACTGCTATCATATAAGCAAGGTGACAGATTGTCACTTTTATTTTTAAAGATATAGTGACATATTGTCACTATTGGAGGAGGAGAGTGTGCCGAGCAAAAGATTTGAAAAATTATCGGATACAAAGAGAGAAAAAATCATATGGGCAATCATAGACGAATTTGTCGAAAGCGGATATGACGGTGCTTCCATAAACAGTGTTATAAAAAAAGCCGATATATCAAGAGGAAGTTTTTATACATATTTTGAGAACAAGGATGATATGTTTGCGTATGTGATGGATTCGTTTACGGACATAGCTATGGATTTTATGCTGAAGATCCTGGAGGAGACCGGCGGAGATGTCATAGATATGATTATTAAGCTTTATGATACACATGAGGATATCAAAAAAGAGAAAACCGGGAAATTGTTCAGGTTGGTGGACACGCTGGGAGAGAAGATTTTTACAACGAAAAGAGCAAAGTCAAAAAGATCTTATAAGGATGAAAATTTTTTCCAAAGTAAAAAGGGGAAAGAGTTTTGCAAAAGGTTGCAGGATAACAGCAATGAACATTTCAGACAATATAGTGAAGATAAGTTTTCGGCATTGATGGAGCTTTTGTCTACGATAGCGTTTAAAACCGTCTTCACAAAAGTGGTCTTCAACACAGACGGCACAACGGCGAGAAACCGGATGATAGAATGGCTTTGCTTTATTAGAAACGGCATCTGATGATACCGGGAGTACAAAGTGCAAAGCAATCCGGTATCATTTGAAGTCAAAAAATCTTAAGCCGGGCATAAGAGGTTCGGTATCAGTTGGGGTTAAAAAGTTTTTTAGCGGAATGGAGGAATATGAAAGCAGGCAAAATAGCGGTTGTTGTGGCAGTCATTGCAGTAACAGCCTTTGTAGGATATAGATTTGCATCATCAAAAAAGAAGGTTGAATTGACCGATACAAGACCGAGTGTGATAACGGTACACCCTGAAAATAGAGATATTACGGTATATACGGAACAGATAGGGACAATAGAACCTGCAAGGAGCACCTCCGTATTTCCGAAGATGGCTGGAGAAGTATTAAGTGTGAATTTCAATGCGGGAGATACTGTGAAATCAGGAGACGTGCTTGCAACCGTCAATTCGGATGCACTTACATCCTTAAAGATTCAGGTGGATGCGGCAAAGGTAAGTATGGATGATGCCGCCACCGCTCTTTCAAGGACTCAGGCACTTGCAGATACGGGTGCGGTGGCTGAGCAGGCACTTGAACAGGCAAACTCGGCAGCTACAAGTGCAAGATTAAACTATGAGGCGGCAAAGTCACAATATGATCTTCAGGCGTCATATACAAGTATAAAGGCACCGGTTTCAGGTATAATAGAAACTAAAAGTGTAGAAGTCCATGATATGGTTGCAGGCAGTGCTCCTATTGCGGTGATATCGTCAAATGACGGAAAAGAAGTAAAATTCGCAGCGACAAGTGAGGTACAAAGAGTTTTAAAACCGGGAGATGAAATAAAAGTAAGCTATGACAAAACGGATTATCAGGGGAATATAACTGAGATTTCAAATGTCGTGTCGACAGCAACAGGATTATATGAGGCAAAGGCAAGTCTGAATGATGCCGCCGCATTGCAGACCGGAACAAAGGTTAAACTTACGCTGCTTAAGGATAGAGAAACCGATGCTCTTACAATACCTATATCCGCAGTGCTTTATTCGGGAAATGATGCATTTGTATATGTATATGAAGACGGAAAAGCGGTAAAAAAAGACATTACTGCAGGTATATATGACAGTGAGTATATTGTGGTAAAAGAGGGATTAAGTTCTTCGGACAATGTGATATCCACATGGAGCAATGAGATGTATGACGGTGCCGAGGTGGTAATCTCAGATGACAGTTCAACGGATGCACAAACAAGCCAAAGTGACAGTGCTAAAGAATCCGAGACTACAGGCACTGAGACTGAAAGTGCCGAGACCGGCGATGCTGCCGGCAATAATTAGGAGGTCATATGATAGGATTAACGAAATTTTCTCTAAAAAGACCTGTTACTCTTATTTTGGCACTTGTAACGGTTTTGTTTTTCGGTCTGCGTTCAGTAATGTCGTCACCTGTAGAATTGACGCCCGATATGGATTTTCCTATGATGGTTGTGACCACGGTATATGCGGGAGCTTCGCCGGCGGATGTGGATGAACTTATATCAAAGAAAATAGAAGCACAAGTGTCGACTCTTAGCGGTATAAAAGTTGTCAAAATGAATTCCAGAGAAAATGTATCGGTTATTTTATTGAGATATGAATTCGGCACAAATATGGATAAAGCATATATAAATTTAAAGAAAGCTTTAGACTCGGTAAAGGGGAGTTTGCCTGAGGATGCGGATGAGCCGAACATATTGGAAATAAATATGAACTCACAGGCGGATATGGAACTCAGTATTGCAGGAGGAACAAATGAAAATCTGTATGACTATGTCAATTCAAATATTGTGCCGGAGCTTGAGAAAATATCCTCGGTAGGTGAAGTTTCAGTATCGGGAGGTCAGGCAAGCTACATAAGAATAGAACTGATTCCTGAAAAACTCTCACAATACAATCTGACTATGTCATCTGTAGGTGATATTGTAAAGAATGCGGATTTTACTACTCCTGCAGGGAGTACGGATTATGGAAGACAATCTCTTAGTGTGAGTATAGGTGCAGATTACAAGGATATTGAAAAGCTGAAAAATATAGTAATACCGTTAAAATCAGGGGATGTAATACATTTGTCGGATGTGGCAAATGTATATAATACTTTGGAGAAAAAAAATTCACTCAGCAGGTACAATGGAAAAGATGTTGTATCGGTATCACTTACAAAAAGACAGTCATCTACAGCAGTGGAAATGTCCAATGAAGTGAAGAAAGTTATAGATGAATTGCAGTCCGGCAATAAAACCTTGACCATCACTACAATAACCGACAGTGCAAAAAATATAAAGGATTCCATCAGTGATGTTTTTCAAACATTGATAATGGCGGTAGTACTGTCAATGATAGTATTGTTCATTTTCTTTGGAGATATAAAGGCATCTCTTATAGTAGGAAGTTCAATCCCTATATCCGTAATGGTTGCACTCACACTGATGCGAGCGGCGGGATTTTCACTGAACCTTATATCTCTCGGTTCTTTGGTACTTGGTATAGGTATGATAGTGGATGCTTCAATAGTTGTATTGGAGAGCTGCTTTAGAGCAAAGGAAGATAAGAGTTTCTTTGATACTGCAATTGAGGGTACAAATATAGTGATTAACTCAATTGTGGGCTCGGTAGTCACAACATGCGTCGTATTCATACCTTTGGCACTTTTAAAGGGTTTGTCTGGACAGCTGTTTTCACAGCTTGGTTATACTATAGTATTTTGTATGGTATCCTCACTGTTCTCGGCAATAATGATAGTACCGCTGCTGTATTTTTTCTTCCATCCGAAAGAAAAGACGGACTCTATTGCAAGTAAGGCACTTATGCATCTTCAAAACAGTTACAGAAACATGGTTAAACGAATTTTACCGAGGAAATTCAGTGTAATAGGAATATCTGTGGTTTTGCTGGTGATATCATTTATATTGGCAGTCAATGTGGGGATTGTGATGATGCCAGATTCGGACGAAGGACAGATAGCCATAAGTGCAAGCACGGCACCGGGACTTGATATAGATGATGTTGACAGGATTTCAAAGCAGATAGAAGACTTTGTATCGGCGGATAAGGATGTGGAAAGTTATCAAATGACATATGGTTCTTCAAATACCTTTAGAGGAAGCTCAGGGATATCAATAACGGCATATCTGAAGAAGAAAAGAAGCAGAAGTACAAAAAAGGTCATTGAAGAGTGGCAGTCAAAACTTACTAAAATGCCGGACACTTCCATATCAATAAAAAATCAATCAAATACTTCAAGCAGTATTTCAAACAGCGGTGTAGAAATAGATCTTGAAAGTACGGATTATGAAACTGTAAAAAAAGCCGCCGACGATATAGTGATGAAGATGCATTCGCTTGATTATCTGTTAAATATACATTCAAGTGCGGAGAATGCCGCTCCCATAGTAAAGGTCAAGGTGGATCCGGTACAGGCTGAAGCTATAGGTATGACACCGAGAAGTATTGCAGGTATTGTTTATCAGAGTTTGACGGATACTGAGCTTATGAAATATTCATCGGGGGATTCCACCATTACCGTAAAGATGAATTATCCGGACAATCAATATGATACGATTGACAAGATAGACAGTATAATGGTACCGAGTGTGACGGGAACACAAACTCCGCTTTCAGATATTGCCGAGGTTGTCTTTGAGGACAGTGCGGTTACTATGACCAGAGAAGACAAAAAGTATCAGGTTGCCATAACGGCGGATAAGGTGGAAGGATATAAAGGAGATGCGTCCAAAGAAGCGGATGCGTTTGTAGAAGGAATTGGTCTTCCAAAAGGTGTTCAAAGGGCTGTTAATTCCTACAATGAAATGATGAATGATGAGATGAGTGCTTTGTTGAATGCAGTGCTTACAGCCATATTCTTAGTGTTCATAGTGATGGCAATGCAGTTTGAATCGCCAAGATTCTCACTGATGGTAATGTTTACCATACCGTTTTCACTGATTGGTGCATTCGGTCTGTTGTGGGCATTTAATGTATCAATAAGTATGGTATCTATGATAGGTTTTCTTATGATGGTGGGTACTGTAGTAAATAACGGTATTCTGTATGTAGATACTGTAAATCAGTATAAAATGGAGATGCCTTTAGATAAAGCTTTGGTAGAAGCAGGTGCCACCAGAATAAGACCTATCTTACTTACTACACTTACCACAGTAATCTCTATGATTCCTATGGCACTTGGTTATGGTAATGATATGTTACAGGGATTGGCGTTAGTTAATGTGGGAGGACTTATAGCATCAACATTATTATCATTGCTTTTACTGCCTACATTGTATAAAATGATTGATAAGGCAGGAAGAAGAGCAACAGGAGAAAGTTTAACGGAAGGATTGGATATAGACTGATGAATAAAAATAGAAAAATAAAAACTATGTTGGTACTTGCACTTGTAGGAAGTATAACAGCATCAATACCGGTATTTGCAAGAGAACCGAGATTTGCCAGAAGCAATGAAGAGTGGGCTACACTTGAAGACAATAATCTTGAGTATGGCGAGATAGAAGATCTGATAGCGGAATACAATGCCACAGTTCGTTCAAATGAAGTGGCTTTGGCAAAGTTTAAAAGAGACTATGGCAGAACAAATACAGAAGTATCAGATAAGTACAGAGAAAATGCACAAGAGATTTTAGATAATCTGGATGACCCGGATCCAAGTGATCCGACATATGTTGCAATGCTCTCAAGTGTGGCAACTGCAAGAGCGACGGCACAAAATCTCCTCTCAAGTGCGGATTCGACATTGGAAGATGCGGACATTATAAGACTTGGGTATGAACAGGCGGAAAAGACTTTAGCACAGACTGCCACTACAAATATGATTTCTTATAAATCAGGTCAAATAGCAATAGAGGTGGCAAAGGGCAATCTTGAACTTGCAAATATTGCATTAAATACGGCAAATGCAAAGTTAAA
>CAUQKD010000125.1:0-7130 GCA_963518365.1 uncultured Lachnoanaerobaculum sp.
ATTTAAAGGGAGATAATTTGTATATGGCTCGCTATAATAACTCTGAAATTATAGACTTGGGACCTTGTACAACCAACGGAAGTGTTATGGAAAAGTTTTCTATAAATGGATATAACAAAAAATTAGATCAATTTTGTTCATTTTCAGATTATGACGGTGAAACCTATACTCTATATATATCAACGTCTAAAGCACCCACAAAGCGAACCAAGGTAGCTGACAAAGTCACAGTACATTCAGCCTTAAAAAACGGTGATATACTCTATATTTCAAATAAAGAGCTGTTTTTGTATAAAGGTGGTAAAGCGGTTAGCCTATTTAAAGAAGATGGCGAAGAGGAAATAAAATACATTATTTCTAAGGCCCAGGATAAGCTTTTAATTGTTCCGGGTGAGCGCAATTATGGCAAAGAGAAATTGATGAATGTATATTTAATCGATATATATACAGGTAATAACACAGTATATTCAAATTTTAATATAAATTCTTTCGATTATTCTTTTGAACTTGATTCAATATGCTATTTTAAGGATAATACAATATACAAGTTGGAAGACGGAAACTCAAAGGAAATAGTAAAAGGTATTAAAGAACCATATAATAGCGTTTCTTATTCTTCTGATACAGTCATCTATGCGTCAAAAGCTGATGAACCAACATCCCTCTATAGATTTGACTTTAACGGTAATGAGGAATTAGTCAGTGATTCATTTGAAAAATTTGTAGAATTTAATATGAAAGAAAATTTTCTGGCATATATCGAAAAAAACTCTGAAGGCAAAATCATTCTAAAAGTAGTACAAAATGGTGAAACACTGGGAGAGTATGAAGATATAGAAGATAATGACAACATATACAGACTCAAAGAATCACACCCTTCTAAATCAAAATATTGGTATTTTTTCTCTGAAGAAAATAAGAAGCTTTGGAAAGTCGCTTTAGAAGGAAGTAAAAAGGGGGAAATTGAACTTGTAAATGATAATGTAACTGATTTTTTAGATTTTGCTTATTCACAAGACTCTAAAGCGGAAAATGATGATTTGTTGTATAAAGCAAAAATCAAAGGGAATGACTACTATTCTTTATTCCTGGATAAAAATATTATCAATGAAAATGTAGGCAAGTATTATTCACCGGCACATTTAGAAAATAACGGTACTGAGAGTTATATTATATATGCTGACACACTCTCTCAAGCTTCATATAAAGATCATAATTATACCTATCATATTTTGGAAAACGGCAAAGATACTATAGTTGCTGAAAATGTAAAGGATTATAACGGATCCCTTCCGGAAAATGAAAAATTCGACAAAACCTATTTTTTAACGGATTATGACGAAAGCAAAGGAGCAGGTGTTTTGAAGCAATATTTAAACGGAAAGCTTAAAGATATAGACAGTGATGTAAAGGGCTTTGTAAAAAATAATACAAGTTCATTTAGCACTATATTCAGATAATAAAGATATAAATACTACCGGAGTCGCACGCAACCCATGTGGATCACGTAAGGCTCCGGCAGTAATATATCTTCTAAAGTATTATACCCTACTTTCCCATGTCTTCCAAACAGTTTTTCAGTATAGTACTTATATAATTGCCCTTTTTCCTATGAATACATGCAGTTGCAAATGTCATCGGTGCTATATAGCTCTCTCCTATGTAATCAGGACTTGTCAAAACCGGCATGGAATAGTATGCATTCTTTTTATTTTTTAAATCTATAAACCACTCTCCACCTATATGTTTCCTGAAAGTCTCACCTATGTATACCGTCAAATAGTCTAAAGTCTTAGTATCATTTATCAAATCCTTTATTTCACTGTAATTAGTGAGGATCCAATTTTCAATCTCGTCCAGTGACTCTACACTGTAGTCCAGTTTTAAATTGTTTTCTTTTGCAAATGTATCTGTAAAATACTCCATTTTAGAGTCTATAAGTATAATCCATTCTTCAAAGTTTTCCTTGGTATAAGCCATAATTTATCTCCGATTTTCTGATTTTTTCAATCATTAAATGATTCCAATATTTTTTTCAACACTCTAAATTTTAGTTGGTTAAAAGGCGCATACCTAATCGGCAAATCAATCTTTGTTTCACTCCAAACAATACTCTTTTTATGGCTGAATGTATCGAATCCGAACTTTCCATGATATGAACCCGTTCCGCTACTTCCTACTCCTCCAAACGGCATATAATGACTTGATACTTGCAGTATAACATCATTTATGCATCCGCCACCGTAAGAAATACTCTTTATAATATGCTTTGCCGTATCTTTATCCCTTGTAAATACATAGCATGCCAAAGGCTTCTCATGCTCTTTTATTATCCTTATTACCTTATTTATATCGTCATATTCTATGATTGGAAGCAGTGGCCCGAATATCTCTTCTTTCATAATTTCATGGTCAAAATCCACATTCGGCAAAATAGTAGGCTCAATCCTCTTAACTACATCATCACCTCTGCCACCTATTATACTCTCCTCTGATTTTATTAAATTCATCAGTCTTTTATAATGATGCTCATTTATTATTCTCGGATAAGTATCATTATTTAATGCATTAGGATATCTTCTCTTTATTTCTTTTTGCAGATACTTTATAAATCTGTCCTTAACACTGCTATGTATTAACACATAATCAACGGATACACAGGTCTGCCCGGCATTAAGCAGTTTCCCCCACAGTACTCGCCTTGCAGCAAGTTTAATATCGGCTGTCTCATCTATAATACAAGGACTCTTTCCACCAAGCTCCAAGGAAACCGGTATAAGGTTATTACTTGCCACATTCATTACAATCTTCCCTACTCTTTGACTTCCTGTAAAGAATATATAATCATATCTTTGATGTAGAAGTTCATCATAATCTATATCTTCATCCACACAGAAAATATAGTTTGAACCGAAGGCTTTATTTATAATGTTTTTAATAACTTTTGAGGTATAAACACTCTCTTTTGAGCATTTTATAATGGCTGTATTTCCTGCCGCTATTGCCGCTATAAGAGGTGCTACCGCCAAATTGAAGGGGTAATTCCAAGGTGATATAATAAGCACTACTCCATATGGCTCAGAGCAGACATAATTCTTTGACGGAAATGTAGATATAGCACCTTTTACCCTCTGCGGCCTGCTCCACTTTCTTACACTTTTTAAAGCCTCATTTATTTCGGCATAAACCATTGCAAGTTCACTCATATATGCCTCAGCCTTAGACTTTAAAAGATCTTTATATAAAGCGGAAAGGATTGCTGCCTCATTGTCTCTGATTACCTCCTTTAACCTTTGCAACATCTTTATCCTGTATTTGACCGACTTAGTTGCATTTGTGTTAAAGAAATCTCTTTGTTTATTTATAATTTCTTTTAATTCTACTTTTTTCTCCATAATGTAACTCACCATCCTTCCACATTATAAAATAGATTTAATCGTGTTGAACACCTGCTTGGAGAATTTTGACTCAAAAATTTCTTCAGAAAGCACCAAAGTCACTCTATTTTCCTTTGATGAATATCCGCTGTTAAAAATCAATAAAAACGGCCCTTCTCCGGACAGTTCATCTATATAAAAACCCTTTTCGTCCATCAACTGAAACATTTCCTCATCTCGAGAAACAAAAATATCCGTTGTTTCATCTTCATTATCAATGACAATATATGGATCTTCCCAAAACGTAACACTTTCTTTTATTTTTTCTATAAAAGCATCCTTATCTTTATCAGTATATAAGATGTAGTCGATACCTGTAATCATTTTTCACCTGCTTATTCTAAACTTGTGGCTGTTTTATTATTTAAATACACTAACTTATTACCCTAAACATCAATATTTCATCAAGGCCTACTGTTTCTATATCACAAGCATATCCTCCAAACAGAGCAACTTTTAACTTATAGAATAGTAGACAATGTTTTATATATTGTACAATCAATGATGATCTACGCTTATATCCATACCTTTCTAATAATACTCTAAGCTTTATACTCACATAATCTATTCCGCCATATAATATTTTTATACGGCAGCTTTTAAAGAAAATATCAAAATCAGAAAAATAACCGCTTAATTGATCTAATTGCAATGTTCTGTCCGAATGCTTCAAATCCCTCTGTATGGCAGCATGCTATTCGTCAATTGCATCCATATCCAAGATATAATGACTCCATTGATATATATCCAGCAGAAATTTTCTCTTATTATCTCTGTACTGTTCGGAAAGTAAGCTCTTTTCATTTTCACATATTAAATCAAGAATTTTACTTTCCTCTCTACAACCAAGTTTTAAATCCTGTAAGATAAATGCAATATCGATTGCCGAATAAAACAATCCATACATTATTTGTCACTCTTCCTTGCATTACAACTGCGGCAAAGAATCTGTAAATTCTCCACAACAGATTTACCGCCATTATTCATAGCAATAATATGGTCTACATGGAAAGGAACTCTGGATCTGTCTGTAAATCCACAGCAGGCACAACAGTAATTACCGGCTTCATCAGTATACTTTTTAAAAGTTTCATCTCTTAAATATTTTTCATGATCAGGGTTAATCTTACGAATTATATGGAGCGGTAAATCTTCCAGATTCTTAACTCCATCAATTACTATTGGCCCATCTTTCCCCTCACCATATATACCAATATCTGCTAATTTCATCAACTCAATATCAAGCTGCTTTGAAAAATATATCTTTCTGCCAAAGAACAATCTAAGCATATTGTCGTCTCCGGAATTCCATAGCTCATCAATGTATTCAGCTTTTTTACGTACCCCCATATCTTCATCCCAAATATGCTGTGCAATCTTTGATATATCCAGCTTATTTCTATCCACCTCTTCAAAGGTATAGAATCTTGGTGCTTCCTCATATTGTGCATAGTATTTTATGATATTTATAACATCTCTACTCTCATATGGCGGTATCATTTCACCACAGAAGAATGAATCCCTGCACTGTGCCTCCATTTCATTAAGCTGTTCTTTTGTCAGATACTCCTCTGTTACATCAAATGACTTGAACAATGAAGGAAGTGACTCCATAAGATTCTTATAAGCTTCCTGTGTGCTGTCATATACCATTACCTGATATGAGTGGTCCATTCCGTTTTCTTCCAGATAATTAAATGCATACATTCCTATAGGAATTCTTTTTTCAAAAGCAACTCTTTCCAAATCTAATGTATCTACCGAATTATCAAGTATTCTTGCAAACTCCTCAATCTTTGAGATTGCAATCAGTTGAATATCTCTTTTGATGCGCTCGGAATCATCACTATCCTGAAATTCATTATCTCCTGCAAATAGGCTCTCCGGATTTACCCATGCAATATGCTCATTCCAATGGTCTATAAATGAAACAATATATGCACTTGAGGTACCACCTGCCGCTGTTCCTCGCAATGCTCTACCCACCATCTGTGTCATCAAAATAGATGAAACTGTAGGTCTTGCTAAAAATACTGTTTTTGTCTTTGGCAAATCCACACCTTCAGTCAATATATTTACATTAACAAGTACCTGCAATTCTCCGTTTCTGTAGGCTTCAAGTTTTCTCTCATTATCCTCTCTGCTTACGGTCACTCCTGTAACACCGTCTCTGATATCGGATACAACAAAATCAGACTTAATTCCCGCTTTATTAAAAAGTGCACTAAGCTGAATAGCATGTATTACATTGACCGCAAATACAATTGTCTGACCATATTCATCCTGTTTTTCTTTATATGTTTCAACAATCAGTTTATTACGTGCGGCACTCTCCGCCATCTGACTCGCAATACCCTCCGGCAAGTTATCAAGGTATTGAATCCTTTCCCATGACTCAAGACCCAAAGAATCTCCATAATTTTCTTCAGTAAAGTAGCTTTCAAAAATAGGCTTTGAAAGAATCTGCCTGTTTATAAGTTCTTTTAGTCCTATTTGATATGTTATTCCTATGTCTCCACGTACAACCTGACCATTGCTGACACCGTCAGAATAGATTTTACCTAAAAGTCCCTGCTCCTCCTCAGCAGTACGAAACGGTGTTGCAGTCAGACCTATTAACTTTAAATTCGGAACTTTTTCTTTTACATAGTTGATAACTTTTCTATAGGTTTTTGCAGTTGAATGATGCGCTTCATCCACAACCAAGTACAGCTCCTTTTCTCCTTCAAGCCACTTATCAAGTCTTTCAATATTTCTTCCTATACTGTCCTTACTTATAATCAATAAATTATCATCAGATTTGATATCTATTGTTCTGTCATGACTTGATGCACCTGACACAATTCTGAATCTGAAAGAAGAAATATGTGGTACAACTTCCGTATAAGCAAACTTTTGAAATGACTCAGCAGCCTGATCAAGCAACATCTGTCGATGTGCAATCCAAAGAATTTTCTTTTTCTTATCAATAGCATTTTTTAAAAGCCACATAGAAGCTGTATAAGTTTTTCCGCCTCCTGTCGGCAAAACTACCAAAGTACTGTAAGATTCTTCTTTATTAATCTTATCAAGTGCTTCCATAGCCTTTTTTTGATGCTCATAAGGGCTTCTTATATTCGTTCCGTTCTTAGGTAAAATATCACCGAAAGATTTCACCTCCACAAAAGTTTTCAAATCATTTACAGAGCCTGTTTCCATTCCCATTACCTCCATTATAAATTTATTAATTTAATCTTATCTATATATTAATCGGTATTCCTATCATACTTTATATATCTGAATTTCTCAACTGTAAACCTATACGTAATATGATATATATCCGGTATGTTTTAACCATAATGCCCCTACTCTATTATCTCCAAAATATCCTCTATATCTACTCCCTCACTTAATACAATAGTTTTATTATATCCCTCATCACATAATAAAACTTCCTTTTCATAAGGGAAGTAGCTTCTGAGCCATATGATATATTTTGCATAATCATAGAGCCTGTTTTCAGAGTTAAAATAATCTATCACCAAAACACTCCGGTCTCTATTTATCCAAAGTTCAAACTCGCATTCATCCCCATAATATTCAAAGTGAACATTATATTTGCAGTTTTCATCGCTTTTAACTTCTACACTGACTCCTGAAAATCTTTGTTTAATGTCATTATTAAACTTCTCCAAATCAAAACCGGTATTTTCT
>CAUQKD010000126.1:0-7024 GCA_963518365.1 uncultured Lachnoanaerobaculum sp.
ACTTCCTATGACGGACAGCCTTCCATTTCTTGGCTTTTTTTCAACCATAGGCTTCATCTCATCCAGATAGGTTATAGCCTTTGTATTGAATCTGTCGATTGAAAGCACTGAATCCAAAAGCTTTTTTGCCTCACCTGCCTTGCCTTCTTTTATATCCAAAAGTGCAAGTGCAAGCATTGCCTTTATAAAGTGCGGCCTTATATCCACTGCCTGCTTCAGATTCATCCTTGCCATATCGTAGTTTACGGTTCTTATCTGTGAGATTGCCTTATTATATTTTGAAATAGCATCCTGTGACTTTTCAAGATATGCGGACTTGTTTCTGATTTTCTGCAGATAGTTCTGTGCCGGATTCCCTATTTGGCTGATATTTATACTGATCACCCAAGAAATAAGTGCTTTCGTCTCTTCTCCCATCTCAAAACAGATAAGTCCGTAGAGATTTCTTGCATCCGTATTTTTCTTATTCAGTCCCAAAGCTATACTCAGTGCATTAAGTGACGAAGATAAATTTCTTTCCTTTGCTAAAGACAGACCCAAATTGTAGTAACCGTTTGACATCTGCTCCAGTTTTCTTCTTCTGTTTATACCGGTCATTTTCAGCCCTTTACCTGTTCTTTCAACAGTTCCATCAAGATATCGTTCAAATCCGAAATATCACTCTTTGCAATGATATCCTCCACTGACGAAATATCCGGTGACGGCTTAAACTTACCTAATTCTTCTTCAAAATCTATCATCTTTTAATATCTCTCCCATCAGGTACAATGAGCCTACGCAAAATAAAATCTCATCGTCCCTTTTCTCAAACTCAGCCTCAGATAAAGCTTCCTTCGTATTATTATAGCAGGCAACCTCTGCGACTTTTTTATTTTTTTCTAAAAGTATATTTAAGCTGTTATAAAGCTTTTTTATATCATTGCTTCTGTATGAATCAAGTGAAGTCAAATAATACTTTTTTACATCCAAACCTGATGTAAGTATATCAAACATCTCTTCAATTTCTTTATCCTTTACTATTGATATCAAAAGCTTTATCTTTTTGTTTCTGTTTTTTGAAACGGCAAGAGCATTATCTACAAACTCTTTAATTGCAGGTACATTATGGGCACCGTCTATAATAATATCTCTTCCTATCTCTTCCATTCTGCCGTGCCAAACGGTAGACTTTATACTTTTCGTATCTATATCCGATTTGTTAAGAATCACTCTTGCCGCCAATATGGCAAGTGCCGCAGCCTTTTTCTTGTAGTTTACATATGTAAAGTCAAAGCTCTTATAGTCTATACTTGAGAGTGCAAAAGCCTTTGCATTTTTTATCTTTGCTGTCTCTTTTATAACCTCATTTGACTCTTCATCACAGTCATCAAAGATTATAACAGAATTATTTTTTATAATACCGACTTTCTCAAATGCAATCTCTTTTACAGTATTTCCAAGATACATCATGTGATCCATACCTATACTTGTAATAATACCAAGAGTTTCATCAAATATATTAGTCACATCAAGTCTGCCGCCCATACCGGTTTCAAGTATGACAATATCAAGATTTGACCTTGAAAAACAGACCGACGCCATATAGAAAAGATATTCAAAGTATGTGGGATGATTCAATGCACCCTTAAGCTTTTCTCTTACATACTTTGAAATATCCTCCAAATCATCATCAGATATAGGTTTCATATCAAGCAATATTCTCTCATTAACCTCTATCAAATGTGGCGAAATGAAGGTTCCCACCTTCATTCCCGCATCAATCAGGATATTGCCAAGATATGCACATACAGAGCCTTTCCCGTTGGTACCTGCTACATGAACAATCTTCGGAAGCTTAACCCCTAAAGTTTCTATATTTTTCTTTACTTCCGAAAGTGAGTTCTTTTTCTTTGCCCACATGGGTATACTCTCTATATATTCTTTTTCATTCATATCAATCGGATAATCTTGCAAGCTGCTCTCTTACCTGTGAAAGCATCTGCTCGTAGTTTTCAAGCTTTTTCTTTTCTTCATCTATCTTAGCCTGTGGCGCCTTACTTACAAACTTCTCGTTTGAAAGCATTCCGGTTGATCTTGCCACCTCACCGGCAAGCTTTTTCTCTTCTTTTTTCAGTCTTTCAACTTCTTTTTCAATATCTACAAGCTCTCTGAGAGGTAAATAAACAGATGCATTCGGAATTGCAACTCTTACAGAGTCTTTTTCCACTGTAGAATCATCGGAGTCTATAATGAGCTTGTCCATTCCGGCCAGCTGCTTAAAGAAATCTCCGGCACTCTCAAATGTATCTCTGATTTTCTCATCCTCACTGACTACTATACCCTTTGCCTTATGTGAAGGCGGTACATTCATAGAAGATCTTACATTTCTGACAACTCTTACGGCCTCCTTTATAAGCTCCGCCTTATTCTCATCCTCTGTAAAATTATAATCGGTATTTTCTACAGGCCAAGGCTCAATCATTATAGTCTTTACACCTTCATTGACAGTGCAATATATTTCCTCTGTAATAAAAGGCATGAAAGGATGCAAAAGCTTAAGTATGTTGTTAAGAACATATATAAGTACCGCAAGTGCTGTATCCCCGGTTTCGTCTTCCTTATTCCAGAGTCTTACCTTTACCATCTCTATATACCAGTCACAGAACTCTTCCCATGCAAAATCATATATCTTTGAAAGTGCGATACCAAGCTCATACTTGTCAAGGTTTGCAGTTACCTCATTTATAAGCTTATTTGTCTTTGAAAGAATCCACTTGTCCGAAAGCATAAGCTTTGACTTATCTATGTCACCTACTTTTTCATCTCCGACATTCATCATGATAAGTCTGGCGGCATTCCAAATCTTATTGGCGAAGTTTCTGGCACTTTCCACTCTCTCATAGTAGAATCTCATATCATTTCCCGGTGCATTTCCGGTGATAAGCATCATTCTTAGTGCGTCGGCACCGTACTTATCTATTACTTCAAGCGGATCTATACCGTTTCCAAGGGATTTGCTCATCTTTCTTCCCTCTGAATCTCTTACAAGTCCGTGTATAAGTACTGTGTGGAAAGGTGACTTACCGGTCTGTTCATATCCTGAGAATACCATTCTTACTACCCAGAAGAATATAATGTCATATCCCGTTACAAGTACATCTGTAGGATAAAAATATTTCATCTCAGGTGTATCATCAGGCCATCCCAGTGTTGAGAAAGGCCAAAGTGCCGATGAGAACCATGTATCAAGTGTATCCTCATCCTGTACAAGCTCATGGCATCCGCATTTCGGACAGGCATCCGGTTTCTCCTTTGCAACAGTTATCTCACCGCATTTACTGCAGGTATATGCCGGTATCTGATGTCCCCACCAAAGCTGTCTTGATATACACCAGTCTTTGATATTTTCAAGCCAATGCAGATATGTCTTTGAGTAACTCTCAGGTACAAACTTAAGCTCACCCGTCTCTATCGCCTTTATAGCAGGTTTTGCCAGCTCGCTCATAGAGACAAACCACTGAGGCTTGATAAGAGGCTCCACTACAGTCTTACACCTGTCATGTCTTCCTACATTGTGACTGTGCGGTACGACCTTTACCAAAAGTCCTTCATTCTTAAGGTCTTCAACTATAAGTTTTCTTGCCTCATATCTGTCAAGTCCGTCATACTTACTTCCCGGGCAGTCGATTGTGGCATCATCATGCATTATATTGATTTCAGGCAGATTATGTCTTTTACCTACCTCAAAGTCGTTAGGGTCATGTGCAGGTGTTATCTTCACACAACCTGTACCGAACTTCTTATCTACATATTCATCGGCTACTACAGGAATCTCTCTGCCTACAAGCGGAAGTATAAGCTTCTTTCCTACTATATCCTTATATCTCTCATCCGAAGGATTTACGGCTACGGCACTGTCACCTAAAAGTGTTTCAGGTCTTGTAGTCGCAATCTCCACAAACTTGCCATCTTCACCTTTTATAGGATATTTGATATGCCAGAAATTGCCCTCCATCTCAATATGCTCAACCTCGGCATCTGAAATTGATGTCTTACATTCAGGGCACCAGTTTATGATTCTGTTGCCTTTGTAGATATATCCCTTTTCATAAAGCTTTAAAAATACTTCCTTTACAGCCTTTTGACCATGTTCATCCATGGTAAATCTTTCTCTGTCCCAGTCTGCAGACGATCCGAGTCTTTGGAGCTGGTTAATTATTCTTGTGCCGTAGTCATTTCTCCATGCCCACGCCTCTTCAAGGAATTTTTCTCTGCCAAGTTCATATTTGTTCTTGCCCTCGGCCTTTAATTTATCAATGACTTTTACCTCTGTAGCTATAGCCGCATGGTCTGTTCCCGGCTGCCAAAGCGCCTCGTATCCGGCCATTCTCTTATATCTGATAAGTATATCCTGCATGGTGTTGTCAAGTGCATGACCCATATGCAGCTGTCCTGTGATATTTGGCGGAGGCATAATGATGGTAAAAGGCTTTTTATCCTTATTTACCTCCGCATGGAAATATTTTCCTTCAAGCCACTTTCTGTATATTCTGCCCTCTATTTTTTCGGGGCTGTATGTCTTTTCCAATTCTTTCATAAACACCTCTTACTTCATGTTTCTGTAATCTGATTTGAGTTTTTTGATATACTCACTTATCATCTTTTTCTTTTCTTCTTTATCTTCCATATTGAAGATATGATCTATATATTTTAATCTGTCACCGTCTTTGATGCCGCTTACCGCTATATCAAAAGCTTTTTTTGCCTCTTCCATCAAGTCGGCTTTAAAAGCATCATTTATTTCAGCACTCTTTTTCTTCTTTCCCTCAGAGTCAAATATCCTCTTTAAAAAGTATATTTCCATCAAAATAACTTCATCATTTGTAAGCTCATAAGATTTTTTGAAAGCGTCATAGGCCTCTTCATATAGGAAAAGATTCGCATAGGTCACACCCAAATTGTGATAGATGCTTCCGACAAAGTTGTTGTCGGCCTTTTTTTCCATATCAAGTATCTCAAGGTAATATTTCTTTGCGACACCGTATCTTCCTATATAGAACATATAGTCGGCTCTTTGCTTGCCGACTTCCCATACGCTCATCTTTTTTATCTTCGCAACGGCATTTCTAAACAGAATGGATTCGGCATTATTATATAGATCACATGAATCAATGATATAGACCAAGATATCCGTATCATCCACTCTGTTTGACCTTTTTCTTTTGATGCTCTCAGCCAAAGTACCAAGTGAGAGCTCATTTTCAATAAAGTCTACAAGTTCATCACTGACAATCCCCTCTGTCACCAAAATAGGATTTTCATATATTATATAGCAAAGCTCCTCAAAGCTGTATATATTAAGTGACAACACCTCTATATGGAAAGGATTTTTTGTTCTCAAATTCTCACATAAAATCAATCCCATATACTCACCTCAATATTTCTCTTTGCATCTGTCGCAGGATACATATCTCCGAATCCTGCATCCGCTATTTCAAGATTCATTATCTTGTTGTTCAAAAAGCTTGATTTGAAAAATATTCTTCTGGTCTTTATAGGTCTCTTCGGCAAGAAATCAAGCAATATAGGTATATTTTTCTTATCTTTTCCATCTACACTTACCACATTTATATCAATAATCTCACTATTGTCAGGCACAAGTAAAAGTTCTGTAGTAGGCTCGTTCCAGAAATCTCCGGCCTTGCCCAGATATATCTTTGCTTCTTTGCCTCCGCTTACCACATCAATATATATATCGGATTTTAATCTTCCCTCACAGGTGGCTACAATATTGTAGATAGCGTTCTCACTTGCAAGGTCCACGCCCTTAAAAGCCGCACCCTTAGCAAAAATATTTGTATCCAGATATACTCTACCTCTTGAACATAAAAAGCTTATAAAATTCTCCGCCCAGTCATGCTCTGAAAATACCTGACCTGTCAAAAATATAGCTGAAAACTGCTTTTTATCCATCACCTTTTCAGCTACTGAGGTCAAAATCTTATCGGCAAGCTTCGCACCTGAAGGATTGCTCAGTATCTGAAGGTTGAATGCCTCATCCATATTTTCGGATTCCGCACTTACAAAGAGCTTTCTTGCGTTTCTGTTTGCAAGCATCTCATAGTATGTAAGGCTTACATCGGATAAGTCAAACATCCCCACTCGATTGTTCCATATATCTTTTTTCAGCGAAAGCACAAAGTATATAAAACTTTCTTCCTTACTTATAATATGTATATGATTCGGTTGATATCCAAGTCCCACAAAGGCTTCCCTGATATCCCTAATAATATTTTGGTCAAGACCTGCCAGGGCTATTACCACTTCTTCAGGCTTTTCCTTATAAAGCTTCTCCATACCGACTTGTATTATCTCTTTGAAGAAAAGCTTCAGTATATCTCTACCCTTATATCTTGTACCGTCAATAGTTGCAATACCGTTTTTTCTGGTCAACTTTAATAATTTATCAGTTATTATACCTTTTCCGTCCAGTGCCAGGGCGTAGGCCTCTTCTCCCACCACCCAGGCATCTTCATTCTTTTTCTTACTTATAACAGTAGGAAATGTCAATGCTTCATCATCAGGATAAAATATAAGACCGGTACTTATATCCGATAAAGCGATTCCAAGTACCTTTGGATTCATTGTTTCTCCCATCCTATATAAATTTTAAATACAAATAATTGCATTCCTTTCTTTTTTATATCAGCACAAATAAGTTATCCACTAACTCATCCTTATATATAAATTCTGTTAACTTCTTCTTCATTTCCTCGTCTTTTCCCTCAGGCAAATCTTCCATATCATTTATAAGAATAAACCTGCTCTCTCTTGTATCCTCCTCTTTTTCGAACTGAACACAATCATTTGCCAATACCTTAACATTACCATCTATATTCTGCACAATCTGATACTCCCAAATTTCATCTGCAAAGATTTTCTTATATTTCACAAAAATATTTTTGTATACATTAGGGAACTCCTCTTCCTCAAAAATATCACTAAGCGGCAAAATCTTTGAATTAAGTACAATACCCTCTTTTTC
>CAUQKD010000127.1:0-6992 GCA_963518365.1 uncultured Lachnoanaerobaculum sp.
ATGATGAGGAACATGTCCTTGATAATCTGAATAAAGTAAGGGATTTTAATAAGCTGAGAAGAGTGCAGTTATATCATCTGAACGCAGATAAGAGTGTGAAGAATGAATGTCCGGGAGCAATAGTATATATAGACTAGTTTTTACAGTAAGGAGAGACATAGATGAAATTAGAGTATAAAAAGCGGATATATTGGTTGCTTAGGTTTATACTGATTGTATGTGTAGTCAATGTGCTGACAGGATTCTATGAGTTTTGTACTTCAAGCAAAAATGCAAATGTAAACCAAATCATATGGAAAGGCAAGAGATATAATAAGGACGAGACCGGATATCACAGTATAGATGAGATTAAATATTTGGTGGATATACCGACAGATTGTGATGTAAAAGATATTTGGGCGGTGGCAAGTTATTATGCAAAGGATGACAGTGAGTGTGATACAAGACTGAAGGAACTTAAAGGTATATATGATGAAGGGGGAGAAAAGGCTGTCGTAGAGGATATCATGTCTAAAGATGTAGGAGATGATAAAAAGACTATGATGGAGTACCTGATAGTGGACGGTTGCCTAATAGAAAGCCTTGATAACGACGCGGAACTGCTTAATAATGTCCTTGAACACTGCTATGACAGAGGCTATGGATTCCTTGGATATAAAAGATATATAGATATCGGAAATAAGCTCTATAAAAAGAACGGGAAGCTTGAAAGAATCATTGAATCATTTGAAACTTTAAGCAAGTATACAATTGATCGTGCAATTGTGATGCCAAAATCAGAAGATGGGCATGAAAGTGCAATTGAAACGACATGCTATCATCGTATGATACAATTATTCCAGACATTCTCAAGTTTATCATATTTTGACGATAATCTTTTAGCGGCAAAATCATATCCCGGGATGGACAATAAGAAATATATTGTCAGGGCATCTATAAAAGAAAATTATGATATTGTATTATCCTACAAAAAATACAGATCATTTATAGATCTTGGACATATCAGTATATACGGAAGATATAAGAATCTGAATATGATAATAAAGAATGTATCAATTAGAGATCTGGATGATTTTGATATTGCGAATTATTTATCATTAAAAAGTCCTGAAACTTATATGTTAGGTGATAAGCTGGTCAGCCTAAAAGTTGTATCTTCAATTTTTAGACTTTGTGGTACCTATTTGATTGTATATGATTCTGATATACATACGCTTGAGGGGTTAAGCTACGGATTTTATCCTGTACTTCCTGTGTATAGTTACTTTGATACATATAATATAGTTGCATCTCCTGACAGTCACTATATAGATACAGTAGAAGCCATAAAAAATTTTAATACAAATTTTTCAAAAGGCGGTTATTTGGAAGAATTTGCAAATGATATAGGCTACGATAAAAATAACCCGGTAACATTGGAAAATTTCGGTGAGAAGATAGATGAATTTTGCAGTATGGAAGAAAAAGTTAATAGATTTTTGTATATAGGATATAATATCGGTATAGGTAGTATTGTAAATGATTTTACCGGAAGAGAACCGTTGCATAAGAAAGATTAAAAGGGATTGATCGAGAGCAATAATATATAGACAGGTTTTTACGGTTAGGAGAGACATGGATGAAATTAGAGTATAAAAAGCGTATATATTGGTTGTTGAGGTTTATACTGATTGTATGTGTAGTAAATGTGCTGACCGGATTCTATGATATGTGTACTTCAAGCAAAAATACAAATGTAAACCAAATCATATGGAAAGGCGAGAGATATAATAAGAACGAGACCGGATATCACAGTATAGATAAGCTTAAGTATTTGGTGGATATGCCGACAGATTGTGACGTAAAAGATATCTGGGCGGTGGCAAGTTATTATGCAAAGGATGACAGTGAGTGTGATACGAGACTGAAGGAACTTAAGGGTATATATGATGAAGGGGGAGCAAAGGCTGTCGTAGAGGATATCATGTCTAAAGATGTTGGAGATGATAAAAAGACTATGATGGAGTACCTGATAGTGGACGGTTGCCTAATAGAAAGCCTTGGTAACGATACGGAACTGCTCAATAATGTTCTTGAACACTGCTATGACAGAGACTATGGATTCCTTGGATATAAAAGATATATTGATATAGGAAATAAGCTCTATAAAAAGAACGGGAAGCTTGAAAGAATCATTGAAGCATTTGAAACTTTAAGCAAGTATACAACCGATCGTGCCGGCAAGCTTAATGTGGTTGGTGACAGTGTTGATAATCTTGTGGATAGAAGACATTACAGTAATATGATACAGTTATTACAGACATTCTCAAGTCTTTCATATTTTGACGGCAATCTGTTGGGAATAAGACCGACTATAGGTAATAGTAAAAATAAGTATATTGTGAAAGCTGTCAAAGAAGATTATGATATCGTATTAAGTTATAAAAAATATAAGTCATTTATAAATTTTGGGAATATAAGTATATATGGCAGATATAAGAATTTAAATATGCGTATAAAGCATCCGGTGATAGGACATGTAGAAAAATTTGATGTTATGAAATATGTAGCACCATCTGTGGTCGGCAAAGTTGTGGATAAGTTGTTTGACTTAAATATGTTATCGAGAGAATTTGAACTGTGGGGTACCAATGTGATTGTATATGATATTGATATACACACACCGGAAGGCTTTAACTATGGATTTTATCCTATGTATAAAATTTATAACATTGATGATATGGACACTAAAAGATATATTGACAGGTTTAATGAGTATTTTCTGCCGGGAGGCGAATATGAGGAGGAAAGGGATAAAGTGGGTTATAATTCTGATAACCCTATAAGTGAAGAAGATTTTGGTGAGAGGATAGATGAAATAAACAGTATGGTATATGAACTTTTTGAAGTTAGGTGGTATTAAGGTATAATACTGGTAAAAATAAAATGATAGAGTTGATGAAGTATTGTAAATGGAGGACACATAGCAGTTAGAAGTAATTGTAGAATACTTGAGCGGAAGAGAACCGTTACATAGGAAAAAATAGAGGAGAAATATGTATGTCAAAATATATTATGGCCTTTGATGCAGGCACTACAAGCAGCAGATGTATCATATTCAATCGAAAAGGTGAGATATGTGAGTCGGCACAAAAGGAGCTGACACAGCATTATCCGAAGCCCGGTTGGGTGGAGCATGATGCAGATACGATATGGTCTACACAGCTGAGTGTGGCGGTGGAAGCTATGGCAAAGCTTGGAATAAGTGCAGCCGATATTGCAGGTATCGGTATCACAAACCAAAGAGAAACTACTGTAGTATGGGATAAGGAAACGGGTATTCCTGTATATAGGGCAATAGTTTGGCAGTGCAGGAGAACGGCGGATTATTGTAATGAACTTAAAAACAATGGATACACCGATATGATTCGTGATAAAACGGGTCTGATGCCTGATGCGTACTTTTCGGGAACAAAGATAAAATGGATACTTGACAATGTGGAAGGTGCAAGACAAAAGGCAAAAGAGGGAAAGCTTCTATTCGGTACTGTAGATACTTGGCTTATTTGGAAGCTTACAGGCGGCAGAGCACATGTGACAGATTATTCCAATGCATCAAGAACCATGCTTTTTAATATACATACGCTTACATGGGATGGTGATATATTAAAACTACTTGATATACCTAAGTCTATGCTGCCGCAGGTCAACGAGTCGTCATATGTATGTGGTGAGTCGGACTTGGCATTTTTCGGAAAGAGTATACCTATAGCAGGTGTGGCGGGAGACCAGCAGGCGGCGCTTTTCGGACAGACTTGCTTTGAGGTAGGTGAAGCAAAGAGTACATACGGTACAGGCTGCTTTTTGCTTATGAATACAGGTGAAAAGCCTGTTAAATCAGACAACGGATTGGTAACTACCATTGCCTGGGGACTTAACGGAAAAATAAACTATGCTTTGGAGGGTTCGGTTTTTGTAGCCGGAGCTTCAATACAGTGGCTAAGGGATGAGATGCGTCTTATTGATTCGTCCGCCGACTCCGAATATATGGCTATGAAGGTCAATGACACTCACGGTTGCTATGTTGTACCTGCATTTACCGGACTTGGTGCACCGTACTGGGACCAATATGCCAGAGGTACTATTGTAGGCATCACAAGAGGGGTGAATAAGTATCATATTATAAGGGCGACCTTAGAGTCTATGGCTTATCAGGTAAGAGATGTACTTGATGTGATGGAGAGGGATTCTGATATTGTACTGAAAGTTTTGAATGTGGACGGAGGTGCAAGTGTGAATAATTTCCTTATGCAGACACAGGCGGATCTTTGTAATGTACCTGTAGAAAGGCCGAAATGTGTGGAGACTACCGCAATCGGAGTGGCTTATCTTGCAGGACTTGCCGTAGGATTTTGGGACAGTATTGATGATATAAAGAAAAGCAGAAGCATTGACAGGACATTTATACCGAATCTTTCTGATGAGGTCAGGTCTGAGAAGATAAGAATGTGGAAAAAGGCTGTAAAGTATGCCTTCGGCTGGGCAAGGGAAGAATAATGTGTTTATCAAAAAAGGGTCATGGGAGTTAAACTATGACCCTTTTGTGTGCAATTACTTTTGCTCCGAGATGAGCTTTTCCTGATATTTTCTGCTGATTGCCATAATGTCTTTTATGAAGTCTGTTGCACTGTCCAGGTATTCCTTGTTCTTTATAGAGTAACTTACCTTTGATATTATAGCGTCTTCTCTACCTTGATTTAATACGGGAAGATTATTTGCTGTTTTGTACTCTGCGATATTGTGAACCGTTTCCATTCTTTTTTCAAAAAGTGTAATCAGTTCTTTGTCTATTGCATCAATCCTTGCTCTAAGATTTTCCAATTCGTTCATAAATACTCCTTATCAAATAACACTTGTCATCTTTATTATTTTGACTTATTTTTCACTAAAAGTAAATACGATATTTTTATTTGACAAAAGCGGAAAAATAAATATAATTAAACCATGGAATACAAAAAATTAAATTTTAAACAATTAGTAGCGGACGACATACAAAAGTATGCAGGGTTTTATGGACTCAGGCCCAATAAGACCTGTGACAGTGTAGAGCTTGAGAGTTTTATATGGAAAGATTATTATAATGTGCGAGCAACTATCGCAATGAGAGACGGTAAGGAGGTAGGACTTCTTTGGCTTATGGGAGATGAAGACAGGCCTTTTGCAGCTATGCCGCTTTGCAAAGAAGAAGACCTTGAGTACTGTTTCAATTTAATGGTGGAGTATTTTAATAAAGAGCTTGACCTACCTTTAAAGATTCACTTGGCGGATGAGGAAGGAATAAAAGTATTGAATTTGCCGGAGGATAAATTTATAGTAAGGCAGGAGGAGGATGCAAAGGACTATCTCTATGAAGGAGATAAGTTGAGGAATCTTTCGGGAAAGAAGCTTCACAAGAAGAAAAATCATTACAATAATTTCCTTAAGACTTACGGTGACAGATATGAGTACAGAGTACTTGGATGCAATCCTACAGACAGGGATGATGTTTTCAAGTTCTTGGATAAGTGGAGAGAGAAAAAGGGAGAGGAAGTTGAAAAGCATCTTGACCCTGAGGTGGAAGGAATACATGATATTTTGCTTCACTGTACAAAGTTAAACATCAGAATGGGAGCAATATATATTGACGGCGAGATGGAGGCGTTTTCTATAGGAAGTTATAATAAGCTTGAAGATATGGCTGTAATACATATAGAGAAGGCAAATCCTGAGATAAACGGTCTGTATCAGGCCATCAACAAGGAGTTTTTGGAGCATGAGTTTCCGAATGTCAGCCTTGTAAATCGTGAGGACGACCTTGGACTTGAGGGACTTCGCCGTGCAAAGCAAAGCTATTATCCGGTGGACTATGCAAGAAAGTATTATGTTGAACAAAAAAGGTAATATATGATAAAGTATTTAAAAAAAGAAGAAAAAGTACTTACAAAGCCTCTGTATAAGGAGGCTTT
Organism: uncultured Lachnoanaerobaculum sp.; assembly: GCA_963518365.1. Taxonomy (GTDB): domain Bacteria; phylum Bacillota; class Clostridia; order Lachnospirales; family Lachnospiraceae; genus Lachnoanaerobaculum. The sequence goes on from CAUQKD010000127.1 coordinate 5,985, forward strand.
TTTTGAAGATTCAGATAATTTTGTAGAGTACTATTATAATGAAAAGACAAAGGACAACAGGATTTTGGCGGATATAGAGGGTGAGAGTATAAAATCTATGATTATGCTGAACCCTTATACGGTATCCGTCTTCAGAAAGAAATATGGACTTGATTATATAGTGGCGGTTGCCACAAAGAAGGAGTATAAAAGGCAGGGATATATGAGAAAGCTTCTTGACAAGGTTCTCATTGATATGAACAGTGAAAAGGTTCCTTTTACCTACCTTATACCGGCAAATAAGGACTATTATCTGCCTTTTGATTTTGCATTTGTCGCAAGAAAAAATGTTTATGATATGGATTTATCCTCTTTTAAAAAGTCTGTATTAAAGGGCGTAAAGTCTGAGTCTAAAGAGGCTTGTGAGATTCTTAGGTTTATAAACAATGAGGTTTCAAAGGACAATGATGTATATACATATAGGGATATGCATTATTTTGAGAGGGAGCTAAAAGAGATAGCTTCCGAGAACGGTTTTATAAATATCTACCGTGGAGGTGATGAAATCGTAGCCTATGAGTCTTTTTGGGGGCTTGAAAAGGTTGAACTGAAAGAGAGAATAGTCTCATCAAGTATTGCAAAGAGAGAGTACGGCAAAGAGAATATAATGGTAAGAATCACAGATGTGGCTGAGCTTTTGTCAAACTTCAGATCAAACAAGGATATAGATATCATTATAAAGATAAATGACAATGTTGTTGAAGCACAGAATGCCTGCTTTAGAGTACAGATGGGTAAAGATTTCGCAAATGTATGTAAGATATCCGATGCAAAGGATAGTGCTTTTGTTGAGTTTGATATTGCGGATTTTACAGCTTGGATTTTCGGCTATATTGATGATGTGAATTTTAATATTGTCAATTTTGTAGACAAATCTATTGCAAAAGATTCACTTGATTCTATAAATAAAATCAGTGGAATATTTATAAATGAACTTGTATAATAGGCGTTGATGCATAAAAGCTTGTA
>CAUQKD010000128.1:0-6988 GCA_963518365.1 uncultured Lachnoanaerobaculum sp.
AGCTTTTGTGGGGGTGGAAGCGATATGGCAAATTTCTATGAGAAATATGGTGGATGTGTACTAAGTACATCTATCAATAAATATTGCTATATTTCCATTCATCCGTATTTTAATGAAAACCAGACATTATTAAAATATTCTGAAAATGAGTTGGTAGACAGTCCGGATCAGATTAAGCATCGAATCTTCAGACAAGTGCTGACGGACATGGGTATTCACGGTGTGGAAATCTCATCAACAGCAGATATTCCGGGAGGAACAGGACTTGGATCTTCAAGCACATTTACTGTAGGTCTTTTAAATACCTTAAATTGCTATAAGGGAAAGTTCGTATCAAAAGACAAATTAGCTAAGCTTGCGTGTGAAGTTGAGATAGAAAAACTGGGAAATCCTATAGGAAAACAGGATCAGTATGGTGCCGCACTTGGTGGACTGAATTTCATCAATTTTAATCAGGACGGATCTGTTTCACATGAGCCGATACTTATGGAAGGCAAGACATATAAAGAACTCCAGAAAAACTTACTTATGTTCTATACAGGTACAACTCGCTCTGCAAACACTATATTGGCTGAGCAGACAAAGAACATAACTTCAGAGGATAAGGCAAGAAATCTTCTTAAGATGTGTGGACTTGCAAAGGATATGAAGGTCGCACTGGAAAATAATGATATTTCTTCCTTTGGAAAGATACTTGATGAAGGATGGCAGTTAAAGAAAGAACTTGCATCAGGTATTGCAAACCCGGCAATAGATGAGGCTTATGAGATTGCTATGAAAAACGGTGCTTTAGGCGGAAAGCTTTTGGGAGCCGGTGGTGGCGGATTCCTTCTGTTCTATTGTGAGGAAGAAAAGCAGGATCAGTTGAAAAAAGCTATCAGACTAAGAGAACTTGATTTCTCATTTGAGAGAGACGGTACCAGTGTGATATATATTGGTGACAAATATTGGAATTAAAGGAGAAAGTATGAAGGTATTAGTTGCAGGTGGCGCAGGATTTATTGGCAGCCATTTGATAGACAGTCTGCTTGCAGAGGGTAATGATGTAGTATGTATAGATAACTTTTTTATAGGCACAAAGAAGAATATTGAACATTTGATTGGAAATCCGCATTTTAAATTCTATGAGCAGAATATTTGTGATAGAGAAAAATTGGAAGAAGTATTTGAAAAGGAAAAGTTTGAGTACGTATTCCATTTGGCAGCAAACTCCGATATACAGGCAAGTGCAAATGACCCTTCAATAGAGTATGAAAATACATACTCAACAACATTTGAATTGCTTCAGGCCATGAGAAAGTACAATGTTAAGAAGTTCTTCTTTGCGTCTACTTCAGCTGTGTATGGTGAAAAGGAAGGAAAAAATGTATCTGAGGATGAGCCGAATCTTCGTCCGATATCATATTACGGTGCGGCTAAACTCGGATCTGAAGCACTTATATCAGCTTACAGCTATATGAATGATATTAAGGCTCTTATATTCAGATTCCCGAATGTTATAGGGCCTAGACTTACACATGGTGTTATATTTGACTTTGTAAAGAGACTTAAGGCTGATCCAAGTCACTTAAGGATACTTGGTGACGGAACACAGTGTAAGCCTTATATTTATGTACTTGACCTGGTAGAGGCAATAATGCAGTTTAAGGATGTGAAGGATACAGGAATCACACTTTACAACTTGGGAGTAAGCACACAAAGCAGCGTAAAGACTATTGCAGATATTGTGGTTGATAAGATGGGACTGACCGGGATACCTTACGAATATACAGGCGGAAAAGGTGGATGGAAAGGTGATGTACCTAAGTTCCAGTATGACCTGTCAAAGATCCATGCAGCAGGTTGGAAGGCAAAACATGAGTCTGACGAGTCGGTAGCACTTACTGTAGAAAATGTATTAAATATGAATTAGAGGTGAAAATGGATTATACAAACAGTATTAAAGATTATATTGCTCTTGAAATAGAGACATTGAAGAAGTTGAATGTAGAAGATATTAACAAGGCTATGAATTTGATGGATGATACCAGAAAGGCCGGAGGAACCATATTTGTATTCGGTAACGGTGGAAGTTCCGCAACTGCATCACATTATCAAAATGATTTTAATAAAGGTGTAAGTGAGTATCTTTATAAGAAGGGAGAACCGAAGTTCAAGCTTCTTTGCCTTAATGACAATGTAGCTACAATGATGGCTATTTCAAATGATATAGGTTTTGAGGAAGTGTTCCGTTTCCAGCTTGAGGGAGTCATCAAAGAAGGTGATATAGTTATGGCAATATCAGGAAGCGGTAACTCTAAAAATGTGTTGAATGCGGTAGAATATGCCAAGTCTTGCGGGAACAAGATAATAGGAATCACAGGCTATGACGGCGGTAAGCTTAAGCAGATGTCGGATGTTTCACTATGTGCAGATGTTATGAGTATGCAGGTAACAGAAGATATACATATGATATACGACCATCTTATTATGAGTATTTTTTATAAGACATTGGCAGGAAAAGATCATTTAAAAGCATAGGAAATAGAAGATGGATAATCTTTTTTTAACAGTATTATTGATTGTTGGAATTGTCATATTGGCAATTCCACAATCTGTTTCTAAGACAGTAAAGAAGGCGTTGCCGATACTTTTAGTGTTTTTAGCAGTATCTGCTATAGCTTTCCTTATAAAGGGACAAGGAAACAGTACTATTCAGATAGTAGCAAGTAACGATCAAAATGAAAAAGCGGAAGGCAATGAGATTTTTTTGAAAGAAGTCATTGTTAATGGAGAAAGTAAAAAACCGGGTGATATTTTTTCAAAAGGTTGGATTGAAAAAGACGGTGGACTGCTCTGGAGAAGCTATGACAGGATAGACGGGATGAACGACAGTATACAGGCTGAATTTCAAAACGGTGAAGATGTAATACTTGTACTGAAACAAAACAAATGGCAGGGTAAGGCGAGAATTATATCTGTACAGGGAGATCAAGGATTTGACGGATATACAGATAGTGAGTCTGAAAACTGGATGAACTTTGAAGTAAAGTTAAATACCGGTAGCGGTACATTTTTGACAAGAAAAAATCTTGTACCGCTAGCCGTCATAATTTGGGTATTTTTAGTTGCTATATCCTTAATTTGTAAAAGATTCTTTCCTGAGCAAAAAAGAGAAAATAAGGACAGACTTATCGGACTGGATCTTTTGAAGATAGTTTCGGCTTTTATGATTATATTGATACATTCATCAGCCAATATTTATAACAATCATGAAATAGGTACATCAGACTGGTATGGTGGACTTATATTGAATGTAATCCCAAGATTTGCTGTTCCAGCTTTTTTGATGATATCAGGTGCATTGTTACTTGGGAAAAAAAATGATTTAAATAAAACAATAAAAAGAGCTATAACAGCAGGGTTGGCTTTGCTTGTGTGGAGCTTTTTATATATTGTAATGAAGAAAGTTGTCTGGCAAGAAGGAGATATTATACATGATACTTTGATGCTTTTTTTAAAAAGAGGACCATCAGGGCATTTATGGTATGGATATCTTTTAGTGTGGGTTTATTTATTTACACCAATATTAAATACATTGTATGAGCATCTTACATTAAGAATGAGGATGTATTTTGTTGTCTTAGGATTAGTTGCTCCAGGTGTTATTGATGGGATGGTTAATTATCTTGCATTGGATGGACAGATACTGGAGAGCCCATATTTTATTTATATACATTTGGGTTATATCTCCATTATGTTTTTAGGTAGAATTATTTATGAAAATAGAGAAAAACTATCAGTAGTTTGTTATGTTTTTATGTCTCTATTAGGCTTTTTGCTTACTACAATTATAACAATCATAGTTTCCAAGAAAATGGGAGCATCTACAGATGTTGTGTTTAGTGAATTGGAAATCAGCAATGTGTTGTATGCTTGTGGTATTATGGGTTTTGTGTGTAAGTTAAATATTAGAGGTAGTGATAGCTTAATTAAAAGGGTGATTACAAGGCTATCAGAAATATCCTTGGGCATTTATTTTAGTCATTCTCTTTTAATGTGGGCAATTGGTGAAAAGATTAATATTGGAAATATTCACTTAGATATCGGGAGTTCAGTTATTGAATGTTTGGCATTTGTAGTAATCGTATTTGCGGGAACTGTTATTGCAATTATCCCGCTTATGAATATTCCATATTTAAAAAAGCTTGTTAAGATATCATAGGTGGTAGAGGATGAATATATTTATAAATAAGATAAAACAATACCAGTTTATGTTCAGTGAACTGGTAAAGCGAGATTTCAATAAAAGATATAAAAGATCCGTCCTTGGTATACTTTGGAGTATGATTGCACCACTCTTTCAGCTTCTTGTTATGAGCTTTGTGTTTGACAGAGTCTTTGGAGACACTATGGAGCACTATACCATATATATGTTTGCCGGACAGCTTATGTTCAACTACTTCAGAGAGGCTACAGATAACGGTATGCAGTCTATCACATCAAATGCAGGTATCATAACAAAGGTAAATGCACCGAAGTATTTGTTTCTTATATCAAAGATAATGGCGGCATCAATTAACTTCCTGCTTACATTGGTGATATTTTTTATATTTGTAATAGCATATAGGATTACGATTACCTGGAAGTTTATATTTATTATATTTCCGATTGTATGCTTGTTTGTACTTATAGTCGGTACAGGTTTGATATTGTCGGCAATGTTTGTATTCTTTAAAGATGTACAGTATCTTTATGATATATTTACACTTGCATTGATGTACTTTACAGCCATATTTTACGATGTGAAGATATTTGAAGGAAGTATAGTGGCAAAGCTTATTTATTTAAATCCGGTTTTTGTATATATAAATTATCTTAGAGAGATAGTACTGCATAATACGATACCGTCATTTACATATCATTTATACTGTATATTTTATGCATTATTTATACTTCGTATAGGTATGTGGATGTATAAAAAGTATAATTATATGTTCTTGTATTATATTTAGGAAGGTATACTTATGAATATGATAGAAGTGGATCATGTCTCTGTAACATATATTCTTGGCGATATAAAAGAGCTTTCATTAAAAGAGTTCTTTATCAGAAAGATGCATAGAGAGGTGATTACAAAAGAATTTAAAGCATTGGATGATATTACTTTTCATGTAGAAAAAGGAGAGCTTTTAGGAATTATAGGTTCTAACGGTTCAGGTAAGTCTACTATATTGAAGGTTTTATCAAATATTATGCCGGCTTCAGCAGGAACTGTTAAAGTGAACGGGGTGGTAGCCCCACTACTGGAGTTGACTGCCGGATTTGATGATGAGATGACTGTAAAGGAGAATGTTTATCTGCGAGGAGCGCTACTTGGATATACAAAGAAATTTATCGAGGATAAGTATGACGAGATAATAGACTTTGCAGAGATAAGGGATTTTGAGGATGTAGCATTCAGAAAGCTCAGCTCAGGTATGAAGTCGAAGATAGCATTTTCACTTGCATCATTTGTAAAACCGGATATACTTATATTGGATGAGGTATTGTCTGTAGGTGATATCTCCTTTAAAGCAAAGTCTGAACAGAGAATGAAGGAACTCTTTGACAGTGGTGTTACTACCATCTTGGTTTCACATGCAATAGAGCAAATCAGAGAGATGTGTACAAAAGTCCTTTGGCTTGAAAAGGGTCATATGAGAGGCTATGGCGACACACAAGAGCTGTGTGATGAATATGAAGCATATATGAGAGGTGAACATGCCTAAGGTTACGGTACTTTTACCGGTATATAACAGTGAAAAGTATATTAAGGAAAGTATAGACAGTATCCTAGCACAAAGTTTTACAGATTGGGATATGCTTATATTGAATGAGTATGGTTCAAGTGAGAAATGTACCGATATAGTAAAGGAATATGAAAAGAAGGATGCAAGAATAAGAGTTATTCAAAATGCTAAGCGCTTAGGGCTTGCAGAGTCACTGAATCTCGGCATGAGAGAGGCAACCGGCGAATACATAGCCAGAATGGATGCAGATGATATATCGAGAAAAGACAGGTTTCAAAAAGAGGTTGATTTTCTGGATTGTCATCCAAACGTGTCTGTAGTAGGTTCGTATCAGCATCACTTCGGTGTAGATATCGACTTGATACATAAACCGGCGACAGAACCGGAGCAGTGCAAGTGCAATGCTGTTTTTTTCTGTGACCTGTGTCATTCTACTTTGATGTTAAGGAAAAGTGTTTTTGCAGAAAATAGTTTATACTATGATAATACTTATCTAGCGGAAGATTTTGAACTGTGGAGTAGGGTGATTGACTTTGGAGATATCGCAAATATTCCGGAAGTACTTGGAGAGTATCGTGTAGGCGAAGATAATATCACATTAGAGAAGAAGTCAAAACTCCATCTTGAGAGCGGTAGAATAGTAGCAAAGACACTGAAAAGAACCATAGGTCTTGATCTTTCAGACGATGATAGTGTACTCTTTGATAACTGGAAGAATGACTATTTTGAGATAAGAGATAAAAAGAAGAAAAAAGAAGCCTATAGATCGTTAAAAAATGTACTTATAAAGATTTATGAGAGAAATAGAGAAGTAAAGTTTTTTGATGAAACTGCATTGCTTAGGTCAATTCGTGCGAAATGGGCATGGGCAAGAGGAGGAGAGCCGTTCAATAGGATGGTTGATGTCGTTGGTGGGATAGATTCCATCTTTAGAACAAGATACCCTAACCCATATATAAATCGCTTTTATTATTTCTGGAAAGAGAATAAAGGTATAAAAGCGAAGATAAAAAAAATCTTGAAGAAAATAAAAGAATTATTCTAGGAAGGAGAAAAAACCATGCTGTTAAGTATTATTGTGCCGGTATATCAGGTAGAGAAATATCTGAAAACTTGCATCAAGTCAATGCTTGATTGTCATGGCTTTTCTTATGAAATAATACTTGTGCTAAAGCCGTCAAGTGATAAAAGTGAACTGATTGCAAATGAGATACAAA
>CAUQKD010000129.1:0-6978 GCA_963518365.1 uncultured Lachnoanaerobaculum sp.
TCAAAGAGATTACCGATATTGTAGACGGTGCTATAAGCGGTGAAGTGAAGGCAACCACTACAAAGGCTGAGGATATGATAGCTGAAGGCAAAGAGATTGCAAAGATTCATAAGAATATGGTCGTTAAGATTCCTATGACTGATGAAGGACTTAAGGCAATTGCCGCACTCAGCAAAGAGGGCATTGCTACCAACTGTACGCTGATTTTTACACCTTTGCAGGCACTCTTGGCTGCAAGAGCAGGTGCTACCTATGTATCACCTTTCCTTGGAAGACTTGATGATGTGGGAACCAGAGGAGTATCTTTGATAGAAGATATTGTGGAGATCTTTGATATACACGGTATCGGTACACAGATAATAGCCGCTTCGGTGCGCAACAATATGCATGTGCTTGAGTGTGCAAAGGCCGGAGCCGATATTGCGACAGTACCTTATTCGGTGTTTAAGTCTATGCTTAGCCATCCGCTGACAGATGCAGGTATCAAAAAGTTCGTAGCGGACTATGAAAAATCAATAAAATAAGCAAACAAAAAAGAGCCGATAAACGGCTCTTTTATTGTGTTTAAATACGCATTCTCAGATATAATTAAGCACGCTCTACAAAACCTGAGCGAAGGCATGAAGTACATACATACATCTTCTTAGATCCACCTTCAGTCTTGACCTTAACGGACTTAACATTAGCCTTCCATATTTTGTTGGATCTTCTATGAGAATGGCTTACTGCATTACCAAAATGAGCAGCTTTTTCGCATATTGAACATTTTGCCACGGTTACACCTCCTTTGACATTAATTATAAATATTTATAATTATTTTGGATTGGACTTCATCACAATCGGGAAAAACCCGTGCAAAATCCATAACGGCTATATTTTACCAAAGAAAAATACTATTTGCAAGACATTTTATAATTTATTATATTGTGGTACAATATAACGGATTAGAGTTCAGGCTAAGTTCTGAATAATGTAATCTTTATGCCAAGATACATATATAAAAGGAGTATTTAAATGAGTAATATTGACATTAAGTCCATAAATACCATAAGAGTATTGAGTGCAGACGGTATTGAAAAAGCAAAATCAGGCCATCCGGGGTTACCGTTAGGGTCGGCTCCGATTGCATATGAGCTTTTTGCACATCATATGAAGCACAATCCGAAGAACCCGACTTGGGCAAACAGAGACAGATTTATCTTATCTGCAGGACACGGTTCCATGCTTTTGTATTCATTATTCCATCTCTTTGAGTATGGCGACCTTAGCTTAGAGGATTTGAAACAGTTCAGACAGCTTGATTCAAAGACTCCGGGACATCCTGAGTACGGACATACCGTAGGAGTTGAGGCAACTACAGGACCTCTGGGAGCCGGAATGGGCATGGCTGTAGGAATGGCTATGGCAGAGGCACATATGGCAAGTGTGTTCAATGAAGACGGATTTGATATAGTGGATCACTACACCTATGTTTTAGGTGGAGACGGATGTATGATGGAGGGTATTTCATCTGAGGCGTTTTCACTTGCAGGCACACTCGGACTGTCAAAACTTATTGTATTCTATGATTCAAACGGCATCTCTATAGAAGGAAGTACAGATATTGCATTTACAGAGAATGTAGTTGAGAGAATGAAAGCATTCGGATTCCAAACTATAGAGGTGGAAGACGGAAATGATATTGAAGCTATAGGAAAAGCGATAGAAGAGGCTAAGGCGGACAAAGAAAGACCGTCATTTATAAAGGTTAATACCATAATAGGCTACGGTGCGGGAAAGAAGGCCGGAAGCGCGTCATCACACGGTGAGCCGCTTGGAAGTGAGGCACTTGCAGCACTTAAGTCAGGTTTCGGATTCAATCCTGATGAGAGCTTTAAGGTGGATGACGATGTTTATGCAAACTTCAAGTCTGTAAATGAGAAGAATGCAAAGGCGGAGGATGAGTGGAATAAGCTCTTTAAAGAGTATGCAGCCAAGTATCGTGATAAAGCAAAGCTTTGGGGAAAATACTACAATGATATAGATGAGTCTTTGATAGATACCGACGAGTTCTGGAGCTGGGATGAAGCGTCTGCCGCTACCAGAAATATATCGGGAGGTATAATCAACAGATTAAAGGACATATACCCGAATATTATAGGCGGTTCGGCTGACCTATCTCCATCCAACAAGACAGTAATGAATAATGAGGGATATATTGCAAAGGGAGATTACTCAGGCAGAAATATACATTTCGGTGTAAGAGAGCTTGCAATGACCGCAATTACAAACGGTATACTTCTTCACGGCGGACTTAGAGCATACTGTGCCACATTCTTTGTATTCAGTGACTATACAAAGCCTATGGCAAGACTGTCAGCACTTATGAATATTCCTACAATATTTGTATTTACACATGACTCTATAGGAGTAGGTGAGGACGGACCTACACATGAGCCTATAGAGCAACTTGCAATGCTCAGATCATTGCCGAACTTCAACACATTCAGACCGGCGGATGCAAGAGAGACTATTGCGGCTTGGTATGCGGCTCTTGTATCAAAGAAAACTCCTACCGCAATTGTGCTTACAAGACAGAATTTGCCTCAGCTTGACGGAAGCGGAAAGAAGGCGCTTAAGGGCGGATATGTCATAAAGGAGGCATCAAAGGCGGTTCCTGATATGATTTTGATAGCTTCTGGTTCGGAGGTTTCACTTGCAATAGATGCGGCAACAGAGCTTGAAAGCGAAGGTATTGCCACAAGAGTTGTAAGTATGCCTTGTATGGATGTATTTGAAAACCAGAGCAAGGAATACAAGGAAGAGGTTTTACCTAAGACTGTAAGAAACAGAGTTGCAATAGAGGCACTTTCAGGCTTCGGATGGGATAAATATACAGGACTTGACGGAAGAGTTATATCTATGAATTCTTTCGGGGCAAGTGCGCCACAGGATTTGCTTTTCAAAAAGTTCGGATTCACAAAGGAAAATGTAGTAGCGGCAGCTAAGAAAGTATTGAATCAATAAAATTCCGGCAGATATAGAATTTCTATATCTGCTTTTTGTAGTTATAAGGAGATAAAAATGGGCGGTATTTTCGGTGTAGTAGGTAAAAACGACTGTGTAATGGATTTGTTTTTCGGAGTGGACTATCATTCACATCTGGGCACAAGACGAGGAGGAATGGCGGTATTTGACGGTGAGTATTTCAACAGAGTGATCCACAATATTGAGAACTCACCTTTCAGAACAAAGTTTGAAAGAGATGTTGACGATTTGCACGGACCTATCGGAATAGGCTGTATTTCGGATGAGGACCCTCAGCCTTTACTTATACAGTCAAGCCTTGGAAGTTATGCAATCACTACTGTAGGTAAGGTGGACAATCATGACGATATAGTCAATAGGCTTTATACCGAGGGAAGAGTACATTTTCAGGAGCAGAGCGGCGGTCGCATCAATGACAATGAGCTGATTGCCACATTGATATCCTCAAAGCAGTCATTTAAGGAAGGACTTGAGTATGTACAGGATACTGTAAAAGGTTCTATAAGTGTGGTACTTTTGACAAAGGAGGGAATATATGCCGCCAGAGACAGACTTGGAAGAACCCCTCTTGTAATAGGGCATAAGAAAGATACCTTCTGTATTACATTTGAAAATCACGCGTATTTGAATCTGGGTTACAGCTTTTATAAGGAACTGGGGCCTTCGGAGATTGTATTTATTACTGCGGATGAAGTAAAAGAAGTGTCACCTGCCAAAGAAGAGATGAAGATATGCTCGTTTTTGTGGGTTTACTACGGCTATCCTACGGCATCTTACGAAGGCGTGAATGTAGAGACCATGAGATACAACTGCGGAAAACTTCTTGCAAGGAGGGATGATATAGATGCCGATATCGTAGCGGGTGTTCCTGATTCGGGTACGGCACATGCAATAGGATATGCGAACGAATCGAGGATACCTTTTGCAAGACCTTTTATAAAGTATACTCCTACATGGCCGAGGTCATTTATGCCGACCAAGCAGAGCCAAAGAAATCTGATAGCGAAGATGAAACTTATCCCTGTACAGGAGCTTATAAGCGGCAACGATATACTGCTTATAGATGATTCCATAGTAAGAGGTACACAGTTAAGAGAGACCACCGAATTTTTATATAACTCTGGTGCAAAAAAGGTTCATGTAAGACCTGCCTGTCCGCCGCTGCTTTTCGGATGCAAATATCTCAATTTTTCAAGGTCAAAATCGGATTACGATCTGATTACCAGAAGAATTATAAGAGAGCGAGAGGGCGAGAATATAAGCAAAGAAGTACTGTATGAATATGCGGACCCTGACAGTAAAAACTATAACGAGATGGTGGAGGAGATAAGAAAGATACAAAACTTCTCAAGTCTGCGATTCCACAGACTTGACGACCTTATAGAATCAATCGGTATTTCGCCTTGTAAGCTATGTACCTACTGTTGGAACGGGCAGGAGTAAATTTGCCAAGCTTGATATTATTAATTAAATTTAGTATAATACTTGCTTGATAAATTAAGCATGGGATTTTTATGTCCAATGCAAAAAAGGATGAGTATTTTGAAAAGTTCAAGTGAATTTAAAGTAATCCTTGTAAAGTTATTTAATGATATACTTGAATATCAGGAGAGTGCTCTTTGTACCTCTGAATTTAAGGATTTGACCAATAATGATATACATGTAATAAGTGCGATAGGAATGAATCGCAAGAAGAACATGTCTATGATTGCAAAAGAACTTGCAGTCACTATAGGAACATTGACCATTTCTATAAACAGCCTTGTAAGAAAGGGGTATGTAATAAAAGAAAGGTCCGAAAAGGATAAAAGAGTGGTCCTTGTGAGGCTTTCCGAAAGAGGAAAGAATGCATTCCTTAAGTATGAGGAGTTCCATGATGAGATGGTCAGGTCAATGATTGAAAACTTAGATGATATAGAGAGTGATACACTGATGAGTGCTTTGCAAAAAATAAATTCTTGGATTAGACTGGAAAAAACTAAAGACAAGTGAAATCAATATCAAGGTGTTTTAGCATAGACTAAGCACCATAAATACATAAAAAGGTGGAATAACAGATGAGCAAGAAACCATATTATATAACAACTGCCATTGCCTATGCTTCAGGAAAGCCGCATATAGGTAATACTTACGAGATAGTACTCGCAGACGCGATTGCAAGGTTTCGAAGAGAAGAAGGATTGGAAGTGTTCTTCCAGACCGGAACCGACGAACATGGACAAAAGATTGAGAATAAGGCAAAAGATGCCGGAATTACTCCAAAGGAGTATGTGGACAATGCTGCCGGACAGATAAGAAAGATCTGGGATTTGATGAACACATCATATGACAAGTTTATCAGAACTACAGATGAGGACCACAAAAAGCAGGTTCAAAAGATTTTTAAAAAATTCTATGATCAAGGCGATATATATAAGGGATGCTATGAGGGAATGTACTGTACGGCCTGTGAATCCTTCTTTACCGATTCACAGCTTGTAGACGGCAAATGTCCGGACTGCGGAGGCGAGGTATACCCTGCAAAGGAAGAAGCCTACTTCTTTAAGATGAGCAAATATGCCGACAGACTTATTAAGTATATCAATGAGCATCCTGAGTTTATTCAGCCTGTATCAAGAAAGAATGAGATGATGAACAACTTCCTCTTGCCGGGACTTCAAGACCTTTGTGTAAGCAGAACAAGCTTTACATGGGGTATTCCGGTGGAGTTTGACCCTAAGCATGTAACATATGTTTGGCTTGACGCACTTTCAAACTATATTACAGGTATAGGATACGATGTGGACGGAGACAGCAGTGAGAGATTCAAAAAGTTCTGGCCTGCCGATCTTCACCTTATAGGAAAGGATATCATAAGATTCCATACAATCTACTGGCCAATTTTCCTTATGGCACTTGATTTGCCGTTGCCAAAGCAGGTATTCGGACATCCTTGGCTCTTACAGGGTGACGGAAAGATGAGCAAGTCAAAGGGAAACGTAATATATGCCGACACTTTGGTGGATTTCTTCGGTGTGGATGCAGTAAGATACTTTGTATTACATGAAATGCCTTTTGATAATGACGGTGTAATAAGCTGGGAGCTGATGGTTGAAAGATTCAACTCCGATCTTGCAAATGTACTTGGAAATCTTGTAAGCAGAACAATATCTATGACAAACAAGTACTTTGACGGAGTGCTTACAGATGCAAATGACGAGAGCGTGGCAGGCGCAATGGAGGTGGATACCGACCTTAAGGATGTTGTGCTTATGACTGTTGAGAAGGTGGTAAAGAAGATGTCGGAGCTTCGTGTAGCCGACGCTATAACCGAGATATGGACATTGTTTAAAAGATGCAATAAGTATATTGACGAGACAACACCTTGGATACTTGCAAAAGAAGAGGATAAAAAAGAAAGACTTCAAACAGTGCTTTATAATCTCTCAGAGTCTATTGCAATAGGAGCTTCACTGCTTCACAGCTTTATGCCTGAGACTTCGGAGAAAATACTTGAGTACTTCGGAACCAATAAGAGAAGTCTTGAGGATATGAATAAGTTCGGACTTCTTATGAGCGGTACTACCGTAGCAAAGGATCCTGAGATTTTATTCAAGAGACTTGAACTTGAAGAAGTATTAAAGGAGGTTGAAGCTCTTAATCTAAACGGAAATAAAGAAGAATCAAGTGAAATAGAGGGCGTAGATGTAGAGGCAAAGGATACTATAGAGTATGACGACTTTGCAAAGCTTCAGATACAGGTCGGACAAATAATAAAATGTGAAGAAGTTCCTAAGTCAAAGAAACTTCTTTGTTCACAGGTTCAGGTAGGTAATACCACAAGACAGATTCTAAGCGGTATCAAGCAGTGGTACTCTGCTAAGGATATGGTAGGCAAGCAAGTTTTGGTAGTGACCAATCTTGCACCGAAAAAGATTGCAGGACTTGAAAGTCAAGGTATGATACTTTTGG
>CAUQKD010000130.1:0-6928 GCA_963518365.1 uncultured Lachnoanaerobaculum sp.
TCCGTTTAAGCTTTTTTTCATACTTTCAATCTCTTCTTTTATAACATTTGCAGTATCCGCTCCGTATAGTAAAATCATAAAAGTACCTCCAACACTGTTCTGTATATAATGTCGGCTTTTTTTATATTGCTTTCAAGCAACTCACTTGCTTCGTCCAAAAGCTCTCCGGCAAGTTTTCTGTCTTTCATATATTTTAAGTTTATAACCACATTCATCATAGCTCCGCCTACTGTACTTCTAAGCAAACTTACAGCCACTCCGGCATCGGAAACTGCAAGCTTTGAGCCGTTCTTAGCCAAAAACTCAATGTCCGATAACATCTCTCCTGCTTCCTTCATAACTTCAAGTGGCGCCATGGCCGCATCGTATAAAAGCTTTTCCATTTTCTTTTCATGCTCCGCTCTTTCAATTTCATCCTTAGGCTTAAAACCGTAAGCCTGTGACAGCGGATAAAAGACCTCGGCATCCTTGTCGGCAAGCTTTATAAAGTTCTCCATATGAGAATTCATGCTTTCAAGTATTTTCTTTACATCATCTTCTACAACAATATAGCTTTTTTTGCCTACAGTCAGATTGCAGACCATACTTGACAATGCCGCAGATAATGCACCTGCAACTGCACTTGCACCGCCTCCACCCGGTACAGGTGATTTTGATGCCAACTCTTTTAAATATTCATCTATCTTATAACTTCCTGTATTCATTATGTCCATCCTTTCCACACATCAGGTGTATAACCTACAGTCGCGTGTTTTACGTTTATTACTATAGGCAGTTTAAGTACCTGCTGATTCTCTAAAATCTTAGGGATTTTATCTTCTTGTGAAAGATATTTTATAAGTGTCAAAGTCTCAAGATCCTTGCACTTTTCATCCAGCATATTTTCAAATCCTCCTACAGCCTGCATAACTGAGTTAAACTCTCCTTTTGAAAGTCCCTTTTCTTTCATATCTACAAGCTGAAACTTTATATTTCTCTCCTTAAAAAATCTTACAGCCTTCTTCGTATCTGAAGACTTATTTGTACCAAATATTTGTATATTCATTTTTTCTCCGAAATACTAATAAGAAAGACCCTTATTGGGGTCTTGTCTTTATCTTTTTCTTATTTAACCATAAAAGCAGTCCTATATATGCCGCATAAAAAATTCGCAATTTGCCTTTAAATGAAATATCCACTTCTATAATCTCATCGTAAAACATCGGTATAATCTCAAAACCATCCTCATAAAGCGGATAAAATACAGCCAGAATTTCAAGCACCTGACCGGTAACAGACGGATCCTCAAAACCGAACTTAAAGTAACCTGATATTTTCCTTGGCAGTACATGAACTATAATCTTTTTTACTTTTTCAAGCATCTTCATAAAGATAAGCTTATTTTCGTCATTTGTGATAATATAGTGAATATCTTTCACCTTTTCCAAAATCTTTTCAGGCAGACTCTTATTTTTCTTATCCGTCTTTTTATTTTTAGCTTTTTTTACCGCCTTGGAATGCTTTTTTTCCTGTTTATTAAGCTCATCCGCTTTAACAGGTGGTGTGTTTTGTGTATCTTTTTTATGTTCTTTTACTTCTTTTACATTATCACCTTTTAAAGAAGCACTTTTCCCTTTGTTTTCATCTTTC
Source organism: uncultured Lachnoanaerobaculum sp. (assembly GCA_963518365.1). Classification (GTDB taxonomy): domain Bacteria; phylum Bacillota; class Clostridia; order Lachnospirales; family Lachnospiraceae; genus Lachnoanaerobaculum. The sequence goes on from CAUQKD010000130.1 coordinate 1,630, forward strand.
TTTGATAAACTTTTTTCTTCAGTTTCTTTTTCAAAATTATCTTTATTGTCGGAGTTTATCTTTTGTTCATCATTTGAATCTTCCTTGTTGGAAAATAAAGTGAAAAACCAAGCCACCCTTGCACTTATATCAAGCTCATCCTTAAACTTAAGCGAGATATTAAGAAATTTAAAAAACCAGGTAACACTCAAATCTATATCCGGTACTTTTTTAAAATAAATTTTACCTTTATATCTTACCGGAATAAAAAGCACCATCAAAACAATAAGCAGCGCGAGTGCAATCAAAGCGAGGATAATAATACCGATAACTTTTAATATAGTAAGTAATACGCCTATCATCCTTCCTCCGATTTTAAAAAACTGTGATATTCAAAATCACCTCTTGTTTTATAGGTATCTTCAACTATTTTTGAAATAAGCTCAATTCCCGATTTTTTGCCCAGAGCAAGCCCGACTATATAAGCATTTGTATCCTTATAGCTGTTTAAAAAAACGGCATTATGCACCAGTGTAAGCTTGTCTTCTCCTTCAAGAAATACAACCAGATGTAATAAAAAAGAGGTTTTATTAAGCTTTACGTATCTCATATATTTTCTATAGTCATTCTTTATATCTGAAGACAGATATAAATTTTTTGAAAATACCATATATACCTCACTTAAATAAAGTCTGCTAAGAACAATACTCCAAAATACACTTTCTAAGCAATCCGAGTGCAGAGATAACTGTCTGCTCCCTGACATTTGCTCTGTCGCCTGTGAATCTGAACTCTTCCACATGGACATTATTCTTTACACATACTCCAATATATACCAATCCTACAGGTTTTTGTGCAGTGCCGCCGTCAGGTCCGGCAATACCTGTTACTGAAATACTTACATCACTGTCCGCTTCAAGAGCTGCACCAAGTGCCATCTCTCTTGCAGTCTGAGCACTTACGGCACCGTATTTTTTCAGTGTCGCCTTATTTACTCCCAAAGTTTTTCTTTTAGCCTTGTTTGTATATGTAATAAATCCCTCTTTGTATACATCAGATACTCCCGGAACATTTATTATTCTTCCTGCCAAAAGTCCTCCTGTACACGACTCTGCGGTAGATATGGTAAGTTCATTCTTTTCAAGCAAACTTACCACACTCATCTCAAGCGACTTTTTCTCCTTTGTGGAATAAATATAGTTTCCAAGTCTTTTCTTTATTTCCTTTGAAACAGGCCTTATAATGTCCTTTGCTTCATCTTCCGTATCCGCATCCGCTGTAAGTACTATATAAGTTTTAGAATCAAAAGGCTTTATTTCAATATCCAAATCTTCATTGTCCATTAAGTCTGAAATATCGGCTCTTATTTCTTTTTCGGTTATTCCAATGAGTTTTATTGTTTTATTTCTTGTAACTGTATCCATTTTGTCTCCTTTATAAATACATCTATTTACTGCTCATTATAACACTCTTATTCTTAATAATATACTCACATAGTGAAAATACTGTAAGGAAAAGCATCAGTACAATAAAAACATTTGTTACAATGCTTAGCTGCTCTAAATTGATAATAAGTAAAATAACGGTAATCATCTGCACAACGGTCTTTAACTTACCTGACATTGCAGCCGCTATAACAACCCCGTTGTCCGATGCTACAAGTCTAATACCGCTTATAATAAACTCTCTTGCTATAACTATCAGCACTACTACAGAGCTCAACTGTCTAAGTTCCACAAAACAAATAAGTCCCGAACATACAAGTACCTTATCCGCCAGCGGATCCATAAACTTGCCGAAGTCCGTAATAAGATTATACTTTCTTGCAATCATACCGTCCAAAGTGTCTGTAATTGCCGCAACGGTATCTTCCTCTTCGCTGTATGTAAAGACTCCAAGTCTTTCAAATTTCATCTGCTTTATAAAATCAACTACAGTATTGACATCTTCCTCGGTTTCACCCGGAAAACCTGCTATAATTGTGGTTCTGAGAGTGATATCCGGTATGTTTTTTCTAAGCTTACCTATAATATTTACCAAGTCGTCATGTGTAGTTCTTCTTGCCATTCTCCTAAGGATATTGTCGGAAGCATGCTGTATCGGAATATCCAGATATTTACATACCTTATCCTCTTTTGCAATAACATCTATCAGCTCATCCGTAATCTCTTCAGGATAGCAATAAAGTATTCTGATCCACTCGATACCGTCTATCTTAGCAAGTTCCTTTAAAAGCTTCGACAAAGTCTTCTCTTTGTAGAGGTCCACTCCGTATAAAGTAGTCTCCTGTGCCACCAAAATAAGCTCCTTTATTCCTTGTGAAGCAAGGTCCTTTGCCTGTATTATAAGGTCCTCAAGCGGATAACTTCTGTAATTTCCCCTAAGTGAAGGTATAATACAGTAGGTACAATTTTTATTACAACCTTCTGCAATCTTTAAATATGCATAATATCCGCCTGTAGAATTTTTCCTCTTTTTTGAAATTGACGGCAATCTGTCAAGATCCAAAAACTCATTCTTTATCTCACCGCCAAGTACATCTTCCACAGTTTCCACAATCTTATCAAAACTTGAAGTACCAAGCAACGCGTCCACCTCAGGAATCTCTTTTATTATCTCATCCTTATATCTTTGTGCAAGGCAACCCGTAACTATAAGCGCCTTCAGATTGCCCTCCTCTTTCAGTCTTGCCGCCTCAAGTATAGCATTGATACTCTCTTCCTTTGCAGACTGTATAAAGCCGCAGGTATTTATTATCATTACCTCAGCTTCTTCATCAATATCCGTATATTCAAAACCTTTTTCGTTCATCAGACCCAGCATCATTTCCGAGTCAACCGTATTTTTGTCACATCCCAGTGACACCATCGACATTTTCATAAAAACCTTTCAAAAACTAATAAAAAGCCATCATGAAAATGATGGCACATTAAAATGATTCTTAAGCTTCGTTATTAGGATCATCGTTTGTTATTCTTACTTTTTGTTCAAACAGTTCCTCGACAGCAATAGAAAGCGGCTTCTTACCGTCAGCCTTTACCTCAGGTATCTCACCGTCAATGATCTGTCTTGCTCTCTTTGCACTGGCAATAACTATTGAATATCTGCTCTGTACTACAGGTGCCTCACCCGGATCCACGTCTGAGTTTGCAACATTGATAAGTTCACTATATGATGGGTGTAACATTTATTTTTCCTCCAAAAACATTGTCTTTAAGTCTTTTTCTATCTTTTCTATGAAATTTTTGCTGTCCACTTTTAAGTTACCATGGCTTTCAATGATATGATTTAATTCTTTAACCGCTTTTTCCAAATCGTCATTTATAAGTATATAGTCGTACTTACACATACAACCTGCTTCCCAAGCGGCCTGCTTTAATCTGGCCTTTATATCATTCTCACATTCGGTTCCGCGATTAACAAGCCTGTCCTTTAGCGTGTTTGCATCAGGCGGAGTTATAAAAATCAGCATTGCATCAGGATACTTTTCCTTGACCTTCAGTGCTCCCTGCACCTCTATCTCAAGTATAACATTCTTTCCGCTTTTTCTTTGCTCTAAAACATAATCCCTAGGTGTTCCGTAGTAATTATTGCAAAACATGGCATATTCTATAAGCTCATCACCTGCAATAAGTTTTTCAAACTCTTCTTTGCTTCTAAAAAAATATTCTCTACCTTCTTTTTCCCCTTTTCTCGGAGGCCTTGTAGTGGCAGAAATCGACAAGGCATAATTATCATATTCCGACATGAGCTTTTTCATCAGAGTACCTTTCCCTGAACCTGAAAAACCCGATACAACAACTAATATTCCGTCAGCCATACTCCCTCTATTCTATGTTTTGAATCTGTTCTCTTATTTTCTCTATTTCCGTTTTAAGTATTATAGCATAGTTAGCTATATTTATGTCTGTAGATTTCGAAAGAATGGTATTGGCCTCTCTGTTCATCTCCTGAGCAAGGAAATCAAGTTTTCTACCTATGCCGGTATCCAATTTCATCTCATCATTCATAGCCTTTATATGGCTAAAAAGTCTTACAACTTCCTCATCTACACATATTTTATCTGCAAACAAAGTCACCTCCGTTGCGATTCTGTTCTCCTCAATACTTGCTCCGCTTAAAAGCTCATTGACCTTTAAGGTAAGTTTACTCTTATACTCTTCCAAAACTTGCGGGTATCTTTCCTTAATATTATCTGCGGTATCTGTCAAAAGCTCAAGTTTGGAATTTATATCTGTAAAGAGTTTCTCACCCTCCGACTCTCTTGTACTTAAGAACACTTTACAAGCCTCTTCCAATACTGTAAAGAGTTGACTTTTTACCCTCTCTTCGTCCAGTTTGGGTTCATCAATACTGATAACATCCGGAAGTGTCAAAAGATGTGACACTTTCAAATCATCAACAATCTTATAATCTTTGCAAAGTTCCAAGCCTATATCAAGGTATTTCTTTACTATATTTTTATTCAGATATACTCCACTTGCCTTGTCCTTAAAGTCCAGATAATTTATAAAAAGGTCTACTTTTCCCCTTGAGACATATTTTTTTATAATATTTCTTATCTCAGCTTCAAAGGGAAAAAATCTTCTCGGCATTTTTATATTCAGATCCAGATATCTGTGGTTCACAGACTTAATCTCTACAGACAATTTATAATCATCAGTTATCTCTTCGGCTCTTCCAAAGCCTGTCATACTCTTTATCAATGTTTTATCTCCATTCAGTTTATGACATTTACACTTGATTATACTTTTTTATTTCGGTCAAGTCAAGGAAGGGGAACAAACTTATTTATTTCCCTAGGGTGAAAAGTTTATTTCCAATATATACTTGAAATAGAAAAAGACAGGATTTTTTCAAACCTGTACTCCCTATCTTCGCTTGCCTTAAGAATCTTTTCTATATTTCCTTCTCTTACTAAAATACCGTTTAGCCTGAACACTAAATCTTCACCTTACTCTACACTCAGTATCCTACCTTCTTCTCTACCGAACAAAATGCCCTTTTTAACTCCGATTCCCTCTATTTTATCCAATGCCTCACACATTGCCACATTTCTCCATTTTAACTTGATTTTTGTGTTGCATACTCATTTTTATGCTCACACACATTATATCACAAGTATTTAATACTTTATAAATTTACTACATAAAATAATGATAAATCTATCTCTAAACTCCAGTTACTTACTGTCTCTTAGTATTTTCTATCTTATATCTATTCAATAAAAAAGAAATAGAAAATGCTGTCATATTTTTTATAAAAGTATGTCAAGCATAAATGATTATGTCCTAAAATAATTATTTTATAAGCCCCACAA
>CAUQKD010000131.1:0-6890 GCA_963518365.1 uncultured Lachnoanaerobaculum sp.
TGTGGGGCTTATAAAATAATTATTTTAGGACATAATCATTTATGCTTGACATACCGTTTATAAAATATCCTTCAAAATATCCAAAGAGTGAAAATGTCTGTCTATATACTTTTTCATCATAAAATCGAGAGTCCTTTCTATCTCAAGCAGTGCCTCCTGTGTTATCACAAAGGTAAAAAGCTTCTCAGGTTTTGTACAGATAATATATTCCCATGTGTATATGGCGGTCTTATCGTTCATCTTCGGATTCGGATCATAGTCGCTGTTTAACGCCATGATTTTAAGCTCAAATATCCTCCTGACCAGTCTGTTGGGAATCGACTTTTTGGTAAGAGCAAGCAAAGTATAATATATAAGCTTTAAGCTCTCCATATCCGCAAGCGCTTCCTTTGTATAATAATCAAGCATCTCCAAGAAATATGTGCCGTAACAGGTGCTCTCAATATCGTCACTTATCTCTTCAAAATAGTTGGCTATCTCCGCACTTATGATGTTGTATGAATCCCTTCCCTCAAAAAGCTTAAACTTACCGTAGGCAAATATCCTTGCATATCCCATCATCTGATTGTTGATTCGTCTGGCACCTCTTGCAAAGGCATAGATTTTACCTCTCTCCTTTGTAAATATGGTGACTCTTCTGTCAAAATCGCCGACAGGCATTGATTTTATCACAATGCCTGTCAATTCTATGTTCTCTCTCACATTATAAATCCTTCGGATTGTAGCCGAAGTTTTTCATCTGCACATCCGAGTCTCTCCACTTCGGTCTGACCTTTACCCACACTTTCAAATTCACCTTGCAATCAAGTAAGTTTTCTATATCTTTTCTGGCGGCGCTGCCTATTCTCTTTAACATACTTCCACCCTTACCTATAATAATGCCCTTATGTGATTCCTTCTCACATACTATGGCTGCCTCGATATCTACAATATCGCCGCTGTCTCTGTAGTTGAAAGTATCTATCTCCACGGCAATACCGTGAGGTATCTCATCCTGCAAAAACCTGAGCGCCTTTTCTCTGATAAGTTCTGCGGCTATCTGCTTTATAGGCTGGTCTGTGACGGTATCCTCATCATAGTACATAGGACCTTCATCAAGGTACTTGAATATAACCTTTAAAAGTTCATCCGTATTTGTACCCTTAAGTGCCGACACAGGTACTATTTCGGCAAACTTCATCTTTGACGAGTACTTTGCTATTACCTCAAGCATATCCTCTTTTCGTTTCAAAGAGTCCATCTTGTTGACGGCAAGTATTACAGGTACTTCCACATTTGAAAGTATCTCAAATATATGCTCGTCTCCCTCTCCTATAAATGTACTCGGCTCTATAAGCCAAAGTACCACATCCACATCACGCAAGGTTCTTGTAGAGACTTTTACCATATACTCTCCAAGCTTGTTCTTTGCTTTATGTATACCCGGAGTGTCAAGGAATACTATCTGACCTCTTTCATCTGTGAATACTGTCTGTATTCTGTTTCTTGTAGTCTGCGGTTTATTTGATGTAATAGCTATCTTTTGTCCTATAAGCGTATTCATCAATGTTGATTTTCCTACATTCGGTCTCCCTATAAGAGCGACAAAACCTGATTTCATATCTTCTCCTATCAATCCTTAAAAAGGTGCTTTACTTCTTTGAACAATACACTGTCCTTTTCTATTAAGTCCGCATTTCCGACAGCACAGATAAGATTATCACTAAGTACGGCCTCCATAAGAGGTACCAAACCTCTGATATCGGCTTCACTTGTATTTAAGACTTCTTCTCTTTCCTTTTGCATATCCTCACGCCTTACCTTTGAATAGTATGCACTGAGTCCCTTCATACCCTCTCCGGCAGGTGTAAGCGGTGTGTCCATCTCGCTTATCGCACCTATTACGGACTTGGTCATCTCTCTGTCATTTGCAGTGAAGTTCTTTGCATAGTCAACTATGCCCTCATATATTTTATTTGTATTGGCCACATTCGGGTCACGATATGATACAAATCCCGCATTTCCGCTTCTTGAAAATACCGCACTGCATCCATATGCGCCGCCCTTTACTCTGATATTGTTCCACAGATAATCGTAGCTTAACAACACCTTGAACACTCTCAGTACTCCTGTGTACTTAAAGCCGTGATTTACAAAGTTTCCGAATCTTGCAACATAGTTTACCCTTGACGAAGTCTCAAATCCCTCATTCTTTATCTCAGGCAAAAGCTTTGCTCTCTCACTTTTAATATCTTCTTTTTCAAGGCTGTCAATAAGTCCTTTTACTCCGTCAAAGCTGTGCTTATATCCCTTATCGTCACATATGGTATGTATCAAGAGATTGTTTACATTAAATACCTTCTTGGACAACATTGTCAACTTTTCATAGAGCTTGTCAAAGTCTTTTTCAATATCAATCGACTCAAGGAATTTAAGATATGCAATACCCTTTGTCAAATCTTTAAAAAGCAGTTCTTTTGAAATATATGAACCTGCTCTTGTAAGTGCGGTCATATGACCTGATGAAACCAATCTGTCCTTGCCTGCCAGTACTTCAGCTATTATATCCTTGATTCTTTTCTTATCTTCAAGTTTTGATGTTGTAAGTACCTCGGCTACGGTTGAATACAGCCACGGCTCCTTGCCGTACAAAATCTTTGCATTTACACAAAATCCGAATGTAAAATCAATAGGGTTTGCATTTGTAGCATAAGCCTCAAGTGAGTATGATATACCGCCTGAATTTAAGTTTATATTGGTGGCTAATGTGGCAAATGTTTCTTTCTTTGTATCAATATATCCAAGTATCTCCTTTAGCAGTTCCAGATACTTTATCTCTTCTTCATTTGCAAAATCAATGTTGAAGATAAATTTTATATAGTTGATACCTGACGTGAATACTTTAGAATGTACCACCTTTATATCTTTGTCACAAACTTTCACACTGTCTTCTTCAAACTCAGGCATCTTTACTTCTCTGCTTATATCATCTCTGCTAAGCAGCGGAATCTTTAAGAGATCTTCTTCACTTGAAGGCTCTGACTGATACTTTTTCAGTGCTATTGTATCTTCGTATATCTTTTTTAACTCTTCCTTTGACAATGTATCTTTGAACTTGGCAAGCTTTTCTTTAAGTTCATTATCCTTCTTTGTGGTAAGTCCCTTTTTCGGTGTCATAGTAACTATTGCTGTATTCTTATTGTCAAGCAGATGCTTTTTTATAAGGCTCTCAAAGTATCCGTTTTCCACTTCTTCTCTAAGTGTCTTAAAAATATTTTCAAATCTGAGATGCATTGTCGGATCCGCGTCATAAAGCCATGAATCAAAACTTGAAAGTCCGTACATAAGTCCCTTAGGATATGAGCCGTAGTCGGCTTCTCTTGCTTTAAACTCAAATACATTGATAGCGGCCTTTATAGCCTCTTTGTCAAGTCCTTCATATGCAAGCTTTCTTAATGTACCCTCTATTACAGCCAAAAACTCAGGCTTTCTGTCAAGATTGCTGTTCTTTGCGGTCACACCGAAGTAAGGAACATATATGCCGTTTGCATATCCACCGTATACATCTTCTCCGATACCTGCATCAATAAGAGCCTGCATAAGAGGTGCACCCGGTGCATCTATCAAAACATACTCAAGTATCTGAAAGCCCATATATACTGTCGGGTTAAGCTCTCCGCCTACAAGAGTATTCCATGAAAGGTAGGTGGCATTTTCTTCAGTCTGATTTTCGGTAATAGGATATTCAAAGTTTCTCTCTCTTACACTCTCAAGCGGCTTTACCTCTTCTATCTTAGAGTCCACAAACTTGTACTCAAACTTATCAAGATACTCTTTATCTATCCTGTCAAGCTTCTCTGCCATATCCATATCTCCATACAGATAAATGTATGAATTGGACGGATGGTAGTACTTTGAATGCATATCAAGGAAATTCTCATATGTCAAAGTAGGGATAATGTCGGGGTCTCCTCCTGACTCCTCACCGTATGAGTGACATTCAAAAAGTGTCTTTGTAATAGACCTTTCAAGCACACTGTCGGCAGCGGAAAAGGCTCCCTTCATCTCATTGTATACTACACCGTTTAAGATAATATTTCCGTTCTCATCAGGACTTCCGTTCTCATCCACAACTTCGTAGTGCCATCCCTCCTGCTTAAATATCTTAGGCTCGGTATACACATTCGGGTAAAATACGGCGTCCAAATATACTTCCATAAGATTGTCAAAATCTTTGTCATTGCAGGATGCTATCGGGTAGACAGTCTTATCCGGATAAGTTATGGCGTTAAGGAATGTATTTAACGAGCCCTTTACAAGCTCTACAAAAGGATCCTTTGCCGGGAACTTTTTAGAACCGCACAGCACGGAATGTTCCAAGATATGCGCCACTCCTGTGGAGTCCTTTGAAGGTGTTCTGAAACCTATAGTAAATACCTTATTGTTGTCATCTGTAAGTAATGCAAAAATTCTTGCCTTTGTCTTCTTATGCTCAAGTATTGCAGCCTTTGCACTGAGTTCATCTATATCTGATATTTCAACTACATTATATGCAGATAATTTCTTTATATTATTTACTTGCTCTTCAATATCGTAAGTTTTCAATCTGTTCCTCCTTATATATATTCAAAAAATTTGTATTTAAAAATTGCAAATGTCTCTCTTACCAACATATGTAAATATAAAACTTTGTTAGATCTTGCACTGATAGGAAAAACTTGTGTATATCCAATTTTTTTTGCAATTTGCATTGACCTGAAAATATGAAAATCATTTGTCAAAATGCCTATAGTCTGCGGCTTGTCCTCTACCTCAAGCACCGGACCCATATCATTTATTATTGTAATATCTGTACTTCTCTTTATATCGGCACTGTATTTGTCAATAAGTGCCTTTGAATATATTAAATTTTCTCTTGTATTATGTGACTGTGTTTCAACCAAAATATTATTTCTGTCTATACCGTTTTGTATAAGGTAATCCGCCATTACTACAGACTCTACTTTACCGTCTCTTCCGGTTCCGCCGCTTATAACTATTATCGTATCGGGATTGTTATCAATATATTCTATTGTCTTATCAAGCCTGTACTTACATTCACTTCCTTTTTTTTCCAAATCCGGCTTTGTGCCGAGAACAATCAAAAAATCAAGTCCCGGCTCATCATTATCCGGCAATGAAAGGCTTATAGCTATAGAAGTTATAACAAAAATGAGAACCCCAAGAGTCGCCAAAGTATAGACAGATACCACAGACCACAATGGAATTCTCTTATTTAGATAAAATTTGATCAGTTTGCCTAAAGCAAAAAATACAAATGCAAATCCATACCATATATAACTTTGTAATTCCACAAAGCCTGTCATAGAAATAACAATTGTTCCATATATCCCACATAATACCGCCAGTATAAACGCAAACATTATACCTCCACTACTGTCTTTCGGGATTATAAACTCTCAGTATATCTCCTTCTTCCACTACCTGCTTGTCAAATGTCACCTTCAAAAGTTGTAAAGGATGCGGAGCGCTCTCCATCTTCTCATCCTTGTCGTTCTCTATAGATTCCACCTTCAGTGATATATTCTCACCGTTTTTCTTCATAACTTCGATATTGTCGCCTACAAAGAATCTATTCTTTTGATTAAAGATTGCTCTGCCCTCTGTATCAACTTCATTCACCGTACCTATATAAATATAGTTTTTCACATAGGTATTGCTGTCATATATCTGTGTATCGCTGTCAGGCTTACCGAAGAAAAATCCTGTGGTAAACTCTCTGTAGGTACACTTTCCTATCTCGGACTTGTACCACTCAAGATTTTCTTTGAAAGTTTCTTCAGACTTAAGGTAGTCGTCTATAGCCTTTCTGTATGTCCTTGCCACCGTAGCCACATAGAGTGCCGTTTTCATTCTGCCCTCTATCTTAAAGCTGTCAATGCCCGCTTTAATCAAATCGGGGATATACTCAATCATACAAAGGTCCTTGGAATTGAAAATATATGTGCCTCTCTCATTTTCATATACAGGCATATATTCACCCGGTCTTTTCTCCTCCACAACGGAATATTTCCACCTGCATGAATGAGTACACTCACCTCTGTTAGCATCCTTTCCTGTAAAGAAGTTGCTGAGCAGACATCTGCCGGAGTATGACATACACATAGCACCGTGTACAAATGTCTCTATCTCCATCTGCTCAGGTATATTTTCCCTTATCTTTCTTATTTCCTCAAGTGAAAGCTCTCTGGCTGTAACCACTCTGCTTGCTCCAAGCTTCCACCAAAAAAGATATGTGGCATAGTTTGTATTGTTGGCCTGTGTGGAAATATGTATCTCAACCTCCGGCCATACCTCCTTTGCTATGGTAAATATTCCGGGGTCCGATATGATAAGTGCATCCGGTCCAATCTCTTTAAGCTCGTTAAAGTAAGAACTTGCCGCATCCAAGTCATCATTGTGTCCGAGGATATTTGCCGTTACATAGACCTTTTTGCCTCTACTGTGGGCATACTCTATACCCGCTTTCATATCCTCTTTTGTAAAATTCTTTGCCTTTGCTCTAAGGCTGAAAAATTCACCGCCTATATATACCGCATCAGCACCGTAATCTATTGCTACCTTCAGGTTCTCAAGATTGCCTGCCGGTATCAAAAGTTCCAAATTTCTCAATTTACCTCCTGCTTCTACTCAGTAAAACTCCATCTCCTATTGAAAATATCCATGATTCCAAAGTCTCATCATGCAAAAGAAGATATATATATTCTCTCATTCTCTTATGTATTGTCTTATCTCTTTTTCTTATTGCAAAGGAAGACTCCGCCAAGTCTCCCTCCTGCAAACAATTATCTGAGAAAATCATTCCTGATTCCTTTAAAAGTTTCTTTACCATAGGCAGCCAGGTGATATAC
>CAUQKD010000132.1:0-6882 GCA_963518365.1 uncultured Lachnoanaerobaculum sp.
AAAAAGGTGGAAAAATGAAAACAGCTGTTATCGGTTCAGGTACTTGGGGTATGGCCCTTGCCAGACTTTTGTTTGACAACGGTCATGAAGTTAAGGTGTGGTCAGCTATTGAGAGCGAATTAGAGGAACTTAGAGAAAAACGTACGCATAAAAATCTGCCCGGGATTATCTTTGATGAGGGGATTGTGTTTGAAGGCGATTTGGAGAAGGCTATGGAGAATGCGGATATCTGTGTACTTTCAGTTCCTTCTATTTTCACAAGAGCTACAGCAGAGAAAATGGCACCTTTTTATAAGGAAAATCAGATTATTGTAAATGTTGCCAAGGGAATAGAGGAAAGCACCTTGGAGATACTTAGTGACCAGATTTTGGATGAGATAAAGAATGCCAATGTTGCGGTACTTTCAGGTCCAAGTCATGCCGAGGAGGTTGTAAGGCTTCTTCCTACCACCTGTGTGGCAGGTGCAAAGGATATGGAGACCGCAAAACTTGTTCAGTCAACATTTATGAGTCCGGTGTTCAGAGTCTATACTTCTACAGATATGCTTGGAATAGAGCTTGGAGGTTCGCTAAAGAATGTCATAGCGTTGGCGGCAGGTATCTCTGACGGACTTGGATATGGAGACAATGCAAAGGCGGCACTTATTACCAGAGGAATAGTGGAAATAAGCAGGCTGGGCATTGCAATGGGTGCAAATATAGAGACATTCTACGGGCTTTCAGGTATAGGAGATTTGATAGTAACCTGCGCCAGTAAGCACAGCAGAAATAGGAAAGCCGGTATGCTTATAGGACAGGGAATGAGTATGGATGAGGCCATGAAGGAGGTTGCCATGGTGGTTGAGGGTGTGTATTCAGCCAAGGCTGCCAAGGCTCTTGCAAATAAATATAATATCTGTATGCCGATAGTGGATGAGGTAAATGCCGTACTTTTTGAGAACAAAGACCCTAAACAGGCTGTGGATGCCCTGATGCTTAGGGATAAGGCAGTAGAAAAGATTGGAATATAATATGAACACAAATATTGAATATATGGCCACTCACAAGGTTGAGGACATAAAAGAATATTTGAATATAAATTTAAGCGGACTTACTGAAGAAGAGGTAGATGAGAGCAGAGATAAATACGGCTCAAATAAGGTAAAAAAAGAAAAGAAAAAATCTATTGTGGAAAGATTGGCTGAGGCATTTATAAATCCTTTTACGGTGGTGCTTATTTGTCTTGCGGTAGTTTCCACAGTTACCGATATTATATTTCCTATACTTCATATGTTCGGAAATACAAAAAAAGACTTCAATCCTGTAACGGTGATTATCATACTTACAATGGTATTTGTATCGGGTGTACTCAGATTTATTCAGGAGAGCAGAAGCGGTGATGCTGCGGCAAAGCTTTTAGCTATGATTACCACCACCTGTACGGTTACAAGACAGAATAAAAGTCATATAGAGATACCGCTTGATGAAGTGGTGGTAGGTGATATTGTATACCTTTCAGCCGGTGACATGATTCCCGCAGATGTGAGGATAATAGAGGCAAAGGATCTCTTTGTCAGCCAGTCAAGTCTTAGCGGTGAGAGTGAGCCTATAGAAAAACTTGCTATAGTCTGTGAAAAGAAGGACAATATCACGGAGTATACAAATATAGCTTTTATGGGCAGCAATGTCATATCGGGAAGTGCTGCTGCAATAGTTGTATCTGTAGGAGACAACACACTTTTCGGTTCTATGACGTCGGCAATAGCTACAGAGTCTGTGGAGACCAACTTTACAAAGGGTGTAAATGCCGTTTCATGGGTACTTATAAGATTTATGCTTGTAATGGTACCTTTGGTGTTTGTAATTAACGGTGTTACAAAAGGAAACTGGATTTCGGCATTTTTGTTTGCAATATCAATTGCGGTGGGACTTACTCCTGAGATGCTTCCGATGATCGTAACAAGCTGTCTTGCAAAAGGTGCGGTTTCAATGAGTAAGAAGAAGACAATTGTAAAGAACCTGAATTCAATACAAAACTTCGGTGCAATGGATATTTTGTGTACAGATAAGACAGGAACTTTGACACAGGACAGAGTTGTACTTGAATATCACCTTAATATAAAGGGAGATGAGGATTCAAGAGTACTTAGATACGGGTATCTTAACAGCTATTTTCAGACGGGTTATAAGAATCTTATGGACCTTGCCATTATTCAAAGGACTGAGGAAGAGGAGGCAAACGACTCACAGCTTCTTGATTTGTCGGAAAACTATAAAAAGATTGACGAGATACCGTTTGACTTTAGCAGGCGAAGACTTACAACGGTAGTACAAAATCGTGCAGGCACAATAAAGATGGTTACAAAGGGTGCCGTTGAAGAGATGCTTGCCATATGCTCATATGCCGAGTACAACGGAAATGTAGAACCTATTACAAACGACTTCAGAAAAAAAATTCTTGATACGGTTGAAGATCTCAATGTAAAGGGATTTCGCGTACTTGCCATTGCAAGAAAAGATGTAGAAAAACAAAGCTGCAGTGTGGATGATGAATGTGACATGATACTTATGGGGTATCTTGCGTTTTTGGATCCGCCGAAGGAGTCGGCTGCAGGTGCTATAAAGGCATTAAGAGAGCATGGTGTCAGAACAAAGATTCTTACAGGAGATAATGAAAAGGTTACAAAGACTATATGTAATCAGGTCGGTCTTGAGGTAAGGAATATGTTGCTTGGCGGTGATATTGAAAAGATGGATGACGAGGAGCTTAAGAAAGTGGCCGAGGTAACGGATGTCTTTGCAAAGCTCACTCCAAGTCAGAAGTCAAGAGTTGTATCCGTACTTAGAGAGAACGGACATACTGTAGGATTTATGGGTGACGGTATCAATGATGCCGCCGCTATGAAAGTGGCGGATATAGGTATCTCTGTAGATACCGCAGTGGATGTGGCCAAGGAGTCTGCAGATATTATACTTCTTGAAAAAGACCTTATGGTGTTGGAATCGGGAATCATAGAGGGACGAAAGACCTTTGCAAATATGATAAAGTATATCAAGATGACGGCTTCGTCAAACTTCGGAAATATGTTTTCTGTGCTGGGTGCTTCCGCACTTTTGCCTTTCCTGCCTATGGAGAGTATGCATCTTATCTTACTGAATCTTATATATGATTCATGTTGCAGTGCAATTCCTTGGGACAATGTGGACGAAGAGTTTATCAAGCTGCCGAAAAAATGGGATGCTTCAAGTATAGGCAAGTTTATGATATGGATAGGACCTACAAGTTCAATATTTGACTTTATGACATTTGCATTTATGTACTTTGTGTTCTGCCCTCATTTTGTAAGTCACGGAGTGACATATAATAATCTTGCAAGTCATTTTAGCGGTGATGAACTTAACCGTATCAGAGTTACATATGTTGCAATGTTTCAGGCAGGCTGGTTTGTCGAGTCAATGTGGAGCCAATCACTTGTTATACATATGATTCGTACTATGAAGTTGCCTTTTATACAAAGTAGAGCATCAGCTCCTCTTACATTGCTTAATTTCTTCGGAATCATAGTTATTACTATAATACCGTTTACTTTGCTTGGTAAGGCAATAGGATTTGTTTCATTGCCTTTATCATATTTTGTATATCTTTTACCATGTGTATTGGTATATATGATACTTGTTACAGCAGTAAAAAAGGCTTATATTCGCTACCACAAAGAGTGGCTGTAGCAGTGAATAAAGCCCATATATTTTATTTTTGTTGCAGATTTGCTTTCGGAGTGGCTACCATTGACCAGTTGGAGTGGTAGATTACAAAGCCGGGAGCGGCACCTGCAACTTTTTTTATATTCTTCTTTTGGATATAGTCAACTTCCACTTTATCCGTATCTTTTGCTTTGGAATAAAAGGCTGCAAGAGCGGCGGCTTCTTCATACGCTCTGTCAGGAAGTTCTTCTTCATTGTTTGATTTTAAAATAACATGTGAACCCGGTATTCCCTTGGCGTGAAACCACCAGTCATTTCCTGTAGCCACCTTAAAGGTAAGCTCTTCATTTTGGTAGTTGTTTTTGCCTACATAAATATCATAGCCGTCACTTGAAATGTAATGATAAGGATGTGAGGTAATCTTTTGTTTTTTGGAAGAAGAGTGTTTTTTTATATATCCGAAGTCTACAAGCTCCTGACGAATCTGAGAGAGGCTCTCATCATCACTTGAAACTTCTAAAGCGGTCTGAATGGATTGCAGATGTTCTATATCACTTTTTGTCTTCAAAATCTCTTCACTAAGAGCCTTTGTTGTTCTGCTAAGCTTTGCATACCTGTCATAATATTTCTTTGCATTTTCCTTTGCGGATTTATTCTTATCAAGCGGAATGGTGATTTCATTATTATTGTCATAGAAATTCTCTGCGGTAAAGGAGTTTTCACCACCCTTTAAACTATAGCCGTAAGTATTTAAGAGATCACCATATACTCTGTAAATATCTTTTTTATCAGCATCCTGAAGTTGCTTTTCCTGCAAATCATACTTTTTAATTGCTCTTTCAAGTGCTGTATTTACTATTTTTCTAAGGTCAAAACTCTTTTGTCTGTTGAGTAAAAAGACCTCACGAGCATAATAGTAGTCATATAACATCTTGCTGACAGAAGTGTAGTCTACTTCATTATAACTTTCATTTTTATATGAAAAAAGCTTGATAGAGGAAAATTCAAGCGCTTCTTCACCTTTATATATAATATTCGGATTGAAATTATGTGTATTTATGTCCTCTAAGAGATTTTCTATTGTATGAAACAGGTGAGTATATTCCAATTCACTTAGTGAAACACAAGAGCTTTGTGAGGAGAGTGAAGCACGAATTATAATTTCCTCTGCTATAAGAGGGCTGATACCTGCAAAGTTCATATATATTGACTTTGAAAGAGGATACTCTTTTGATTTTAAAATCTCTGTAAACTCTTTCAATTCAATATTTAAAAGCTCTTTTTTTTGTAGTTCTTTTGGTAAGAAGTATTCTCTTCCCGGCAGTACTTCTCTGAGTGAACTCATATTTGCAGATATTCGCTTGATGGAATCAATTATCTTATTATTTTCATCTGTAAATATGATATTTGAATGCTTGCCCATTATCTCAACATACATTTTTTTGCGGCTGAGATCTCCAAGCTCATTTAAGTGTTCAAGCTCAAAGCAAAGTATTCTTTCCAAACCCATTTGGAATATATTTGTCATCTTTGCACTGCCTATATATTTTCTAAGTAACATCAAAAATGCCGGGGCAACCTTAGGTGCCGGCTTATTTATATCTGTAAGGTATATTAAAGGAAGTGAAGCACTTGCAGATATAAAAAGTCTATAGGTTTTTGCATTGTTCTTTATTGTAAAAATAAGCTCATTTTCCTCAGGCATGGAAATCTTTGATATTCTGCCTCCAACCAGATTTGAATGAAGCTCATATGATAAATTTGATATAACTATACCGTCAAAAGCCATTGTTTACCTCTGTTCTAAAATATACAGATTAGTATAATTCTATATCTTATAAAATACAACATTGATTTTATATTTTATAGATATTAAGTTTCTGTCATAATTATGCAATAAAATTTATGAATGGAATTTCCTTAAGTTTGTTAAAAAAATGAACAAACTAATTGTAAGATAATATAATATGCATATTAATGTAGAAATATTGAATATATTCATACAAGTGTATATAAGTTCTTTATTATGTATATAAACTATGCTATAATTGCAAGCGTAATGGATGAAAAAAATCTAATATCAATATGCTTAGTTTTATAATTATCTGAAAATATAGATAAAATTAATATATATATCTGCTTTAAGAGTTTTAAAAGCTCTTTTTTTACATCTTTAAGTTAGGTAATACTTACTGTTGTATTAATTATCATAGATGTATAAATTTGCAGAAAATAATTTGAAACCGAGTATCAAATTGATTATTTTAGAAAGGAGGTAGTAAAATCACAGTTTACTGATTTTATTTTTCATTCAATACAATATTAAATTTGACCACAATTATACTGGAGGGGGTACTTATTTTGTGAAAAGAACGTTTAGTAGAATATTTACGTTCATGTTTGTTTCTACATTAGGATTTACCAATACATTTTCAAGTCAGGGAGCCGTTACAAAGGGCAAGTGGGAATTGTCAGGCGATACTTGGAAGTTTTATAATGAGAAAAATGAAGTTCATAAGGGCTGGGTTGAGACTTCTTCAGGATGGTATTATCTTGATCCTGAAAGTGGAGAAATGAAAACCGGATGGCAAAATATAAACGGTGTAGAATATTATTTTGATTCCGCCAAAGACGGAGTGTCAGGACATATGCACACGGGATGGTATAAAAGTCCTGAGGGAAAATGGTATTTTTTCAATCCTGATCAGACAACCGGAGGCGGTATGCTTACCGGATGGCAGTGGATAGACGGATATTGTTACTATTTTGATCCTACACCCGGAAAAGAATCAGGTGGAATGGTTGCCGGAAAGACAACACCTGACGGGTTTAAGATTAATGAGAACGGACAATGGACTGATGACTCAGGCAATGTACAGTATGTAGCGGGAAAGGGATTTTCATCAAATACTTCATCAGGTAGTACAAATACTGTAACCGATACGGCAAAGAATAATGGGAAGACAGCATCAAGGAAAGGAAAATCATCAGGACATAGCGGCGGAGGCGGTTCGGGCGGATCATCAGGAAGATCCGGTCAATCAAGTAAGCCAAGTGAGAGCGAAAAGCCAAAGGCACCACAAAGTCAGGAAGAAAGCAGACCAAGTGAGAGCAAAGAGCCAAAGGCACCACAAAGTCAGGAAGAAAGCAGACCAAGTGAGAGCAAAGAGCCAAAGGCACCTGAAAAACAGGAAGAGAGCA